>JBBQSH010000148.1:0-8306 GCA_038214015.1 Ignavibacteriales bacterium
GTTAGCGGTCATTGTAAAACGACACCATAAACAAAACGTAAAGAACAATCAACTATGGACAAAAGAGTAAAATTTGATTTTGAAATTTATTTCACAAACGGCGGAAGTATCAAAGGCGAGGACTTTAGACTTGACATAATAGGCGACAATATCTCTGACAAAGAACTTGCAGATTATATTGTGGCAGACTTACGACTTCTTATGGTTGGTGAGACAAAAATTCTGAATAAAGTAACTTTTGAAGAACAACACAAAAGAAAACCAATAAATGAAAATATTAAAACAGACCTATTAATTGATTTATCCCACACAATAGAAAACGGGCTTGTAACTTATAAAGGATTGCCTGCGCCAATTATTTGTGATTATTTAAGTAGAGAAAACTCAAAAAAATTTTACCAAGAAGGAACTGAATTTCAAATTGGTAAAATTGAAATGGTTACAAATACAGGAACTTATATTGATTGCCCTTTTCATAGATTTGAGAATGGTAAAGACCTTTCAGAAGTTGGCTTGGAATGTTTTGTTGACCTTGACGCAATTGTAATAAGTGTTCCTTTTTCTGAAACATTGGCAATAACAGAAGAGCATTTGAAAAACTATGAGATTAGAAATCGAGCAGTTTTAATTCACACAGGTTGGGATAAACATTGGAATACCGAAAATTATTACGAAAATCATCCTTATTTGACAGAGGGTGCTGCTGAATATTTGAAAATTTGTTGTGTTAAATTAGTAGGTATTGACTCTCATAATATTGACAGTACTTTGGGAAAAACCAGACCTGTTCACACAACACTTTTAGGTGCAGAAATTTTAATTGTAGAACATCTTTGTAATTTATATCTACTACCGAAAGAAGGTTTTACATTTAGTGCAGTTCCGCCGAAATTTAAAGGTGTTGGAACATTTCCTGTAAGAGCGATGGCTAAATTAACGAAAGTGAATTAAAAGAAAACAACGAACCGCTAACATCGGTTTGGCAATATGGCGGGTTTAGTGCTAAATTCAAGTTCAGTTTTTCAATTGAACATTTGTGCTGAAAATCCGCCACTTCGCCAAGCCGCAATCCGTTGGTGGCAAGTGTAACGGACAAGCAAACTATCAACATACGTTAAAACAATTCTATCACTAGTATAAAAAGATGAATAAAGAAACAATGAGAGCAGTTATATGTGAACGATACGGACCACCTGAGGTACTCAAAATTATGGAAGTTGCAAAACCAATACCAAAAGACAATGAAGTATTAGTAAAAGTAATGGCGACTACTGTGAACTCGGGTGATGTCAGAGTAAGAGGGCTTGCGGTAGGCGGGTTTCTAAGAATTATAATGCGATTTGTGCTTGGCTTCACCAAACCCAGAAAGCCTATACTTGGCACTATTATATCCGGTGTCATAGAAGAAGTTGGTAAAAATGTAAAAACATCAAAACCGGGTGATGAAGTATTTGCAAGTACTGGTTTCAAATTTGGGGCTTATGCGGAATATGTTACCTTACCTGAAAACGGAACTATCATTCTTAAACCTCAGACTGCCTATTTTGAAGAAGCCGCAGCAATTCTCTTCGGTGGTATGACGGCTATCTACTTTCTTCAAAAAGCAAGGATAAATTCAAAGCCAAATCTAAAAGTTTTGATTTACGGGGCAACAGGTTCAGTAGGAACAGCAGCCGTAGAAATTGCCAAACACTATAAAGCTAATGTAACTTCAGTTTGCAGTGAGCAAGGCGTTGAGTTGGCAAAAAAACTCGGAAGTGACGCAGTAATTATTTATACGCAACAAGATTTTACCAAACTAAATGACAAATTTGACATCGTTTTTGATGCGGTTGGCAAAACTAAACGACAAGATTGTAAAACCTTACTGAAAAAAGATGGTAAATATCTAACTGTTGGAGGTCTTGATGTTGCGAAAGAAACGAAAGAACAAATGGAGTTTTTAAAGATGCTATTTGATAATGGAGAACTGAGAGCCAATATTGATAAGACATACTTATTGGGCGACATAATACAGGCTCACAGTTATGTTGACACAGGGAGAAAAAAAGGCAATGTGGTTGTGAGAATGAAATAAGAACACCAGCCACCAACAAGGTATTGGCGAATATGGCGGGTGACGTGCAAGTTTTGAGCTTTGTGCTTCTAATAAACAGGTGTGGTAGATTGAACATTTGTGCTTCTAAATCGCCAATACCCAAAACGTTATGGGCACGTTTTAATTACAGTATTTTAAAACAATCTTCTTTATGGTTGTTGAATTACGAATAGTTGTTTCCATTCCTAACGCTTTTTCTAAAGTTTTTCCTGCTATCCCAGAATCACTAAAATTCTTTCTGCATAGCCAATATAGTTCGGATTTATTAAAATGGAATTCATTAGCAGCATCTTGCATCGCCTTAACTTTGTTTTGATTTTCTTTAGACGGAGTACTATCCAGAAATCCTATATATAAAGTATTGTTCTCATTGTTCAAGTCTGAATCTTTGAAAGCTTTGTATTCTGAAACAGCTTTAAGTTCATCAATTGTTCTGATAAATGTTGCAACTTTGTAACCGAGAGATTTATCCAGCTCTGTTTCAATTTTCTTTTTAATAGCATGCACAATTTTAGATTTTGTCTCAAACACAACATTTCCGCTTGCAATAAATGTTTCAACTTTTTCAAATCCCATTTTTTCAAAAAGTTTTTTTAGATGATCCATTTTAACTGTATGTCCGCCAACGTTAATTGCTTTTAGAAATGCAATTTGTTTTGTCATGGTTAAAATTAAATTGTTAATAAAAAATTATTTACGGATTAAAATAGTCTAACGCTGTAAAATTAAAAACCACTTATCAAAATGTTCTTTATATACAGACCACAATTTGTATTTTAGAATATGATATTTAATTAATTATCCTGGAAAATCTTATGAAATACACTTTAATATTTTTCATCTCTGCCGTTTCATTGTTTGCACAAGTAAAAGCAGAGGATGTTAAATCCTTTACACTAAAGAACGGAATGAAAATTTTTGTTCTTGAAGATAGTTCGATTCCAAATGCCAATATGTACTTCTTTTATAAAGTCGGATCAAGAAACGAGTACACAGGAATAACCGGCATTTCTCATTTCTTTGAACATATGATGTTCAATGGAGCAAAGAAATTCGGACCCAAAGAGTTTGATCGTGTTATGGAAGCAAACGGCGGATCAAACAATGCATACACTTCTGAAAACATTACTGCTTACACAGATTGGTTTCCTTCAAGTTCAATAGAGGTAATGTTTGATCTTGAGGCAGACCGGATTGCCAACCTAAACTTTGATTCCAAAATGATTGAAAGTGAGCGCGGAGTAATTCTTTCTGAAAGAAGCACAGGACTCGAGAACAACCCTTTGGAACAATTGTGGCAGGAAGTTCAGGCAACGGCGTTTGTTGCGCATTCTTATCAATGGCCAGTAATTGGTTGGGAATCTGATATTAAAAACTGGACAAAAGAGGATTTAGAAAATTATTTTCATACTTACTACGCACCGAACAATTGTGTTGTTGTAATTAGCGGTGATGTTAAACTTGTTGAAGTTAAAAAACTTGCAGAAAAATATTTTGAACCAATTCCTGCAGGACCAAAACCAAGACCGTTGCACACTATTGAGCCTGAACAAACTGGAGAGAAAAGACTTTTTATAAAGCGTGAAGTTCCCTCACCTTATTTGATGATAACTTATCATGTTCCACAATCAGGAAGTGAAGATTACTATTCACTTGATCTTCTTAATTCAATTTTATCCGAGGGTGAATCATCAAGACTTTATAATTCAATCATTAATAATCAACAGCTTGCTTTAGAGGTTGGAAGCTTTTATCCGGACGCATTTGATCCAACATTATTTTACTTCTATGGAGTTGCTAACGATGGAGTTACAGCGGCACAATTAGAAAAGGCTATTCTTGATGAAGTAGATAAAATAATTAATGACGGAATAAATGAAAGCGAGCTACAGAAAGTTAAAAACCAGAAGTTGATGAGTTTTTACAGAACCACAGAAACAATTAATGGAATGTCTAATACAATCGGAACTTATGAATTGTTCTTCGGCGATTACAAAAAAATGTTTACAGCTCCAGACGACTATAAAGAAGTTACTGCAGAAGATATAAAAAATGTTGCAGCAAAATATTTAACAAAGCAAAACAGAACAGTGGGAATTTTGAATACGGAGGAAGTACAATGAAAATGATTTTAACTTTATATAACGTCATTCTGAAACTATTGTTGAATTCTAAAGTGTCATTTCGAAGGAGTCCTCGACTGAGAAATCTGGTTGCTTTAAGAGTTAAGATTTCTCCCTTCGGTCGAAATGACAAAAAATTATTTATACGACAACCGATAGCTGTCTCCAACTTCAGAATGGTTATTAATCCTTCGCTCAAATTTATTCTTCTATTTGTATTCTTCTTTATTTTATTTCCTCTCACTATTACCAACGCTCAATTTAAACTTCCCAAGTATGAAGTTGTAACACTTGATAACGGTTTGACAATTTATCTGATGGAAAAGAAAGATGTGCCTATCATTTCTTTTTCTGCTGTGTTTGATGCCGGCGCAGTTAGAGATGGATCACAAAACGGTCTGGCTTCCTTCACTATCGAAGCATTAAAATTTGGAACTGCAAATTATACCAAAACACAAATTGATTCCATTTTTAATTTTTATGGAAGCAGTTTGAATAGTTATGCAAGATTAGATTACTCTGCTCTATATACACAATTTATGAAAGATGATTTAGAAAAACTTCTTCCTGTTATCAAAGATGTTATAACAAATCCAACATTTCCTGAAGAAGAAATTGTTAAAAGAAAACAAAGATGGGTTGCAGAATTAGATCAGGCGAAAGAAAGTCCAAGACAGGTTGTTGGTGCGTATTACAATAAATTTTTATTTGCTGATTCTCCTTATGGAAATCCTGTTGATGGAATCAAAAAAACAATTGAGTTGATTGATCGCAAACAAATTTTATCTTTCTATTCAGCTAATATCAGATCTGAAAATTGTGCTATTGCTGTTGTTGGAGATTTTGATTCGGATAAAATGAAATCGGAATTGACTAAACAATTTGTGCAATGGAAAACTACAACCTCAAGGTTGATTAATGATTCGCGGTTTGTTGGCAAAGAGTTAAAAGAATCTGCGGTTTATCTAATAAATAAAGACAACGCAACAGAAACCACTTTTATGATTGGCGGATTTGGTGTTCCAATGAGTAATCAAGATCAGATTCAGATTGATGTTATCAACACAATTCTTGGCGGCAGATTTACAAGCTGGCTTAATGATGAACTTAGAGTTAATGCCGGTTATACTTATGGCGCAAGAAGCAGATTTGCATCATACAAAAATGCTGGAAGTTTTTATATAAGTACATTTACAGCAACAAAAAACACTGAGCCTGCAATTGATCTTGCATTGAAAACTTACAACAGACTTTTTGAAAAGGGAATTGATGAAGCAACATTAAAATCAGCAAAGAATTTTGTTAAAGGACAATTCCCTCCTGGATATGAAACTGCTGGTTCACTTGCTGGATTTTTAACTCAAAAATATATTTATGGTCTGGAAGATGCTTACATAAATGATTTTGAAAAAGCTGTTGATGCAATGACGGTTGAAAGTGCAAATGAGATTATCAAAAAATATTTTCCAAAAGATAATCTTCAATTTGTATTGATAGGAAAAGCAGATGACATTCGTAATATTGCAAAGAAATACGGAAAAGTGATTGAAAAAAATATTTCAGAGGACGGCTTTTAGAGCCTGCCTGTAGGTAGTCAGGTTCAAGTTCAAGATTAAGATTAAGTTCAAGAAGAAAACGTAGTTTTAAAGCACGATTGAGATTTATCTTTCGTGCTTTTTCTTAGCGGTCTTAGCGAAAATTCTTAGCGTACTTTGCGTGAAATTCTTTGTAATGTTTATTTGAAATAAAAAGTAATCAAATCAATATAAATTTTTATTTTGTTAAGAATGGGATTTTTTGTTGATACTGTTTTGTCACCAACAATTTGGTTCCATTCATTTTCAAATAAATTTTCATAATCATAATAAAGCTGAACCGAATAACAATCTGATTCAAGATTTCCTTTTTCAAAAATAGTTTGACCGCCGTAATCCCAATCAAATCCGGAAAAAGTAAAGTGCTTGCCATTAAGTTTAACTAATTCTTTCAGTTCCGTTCCAATTTTAATTCCGTTATCGATTTCCCATAATGATTTATCACCATGGATTTCAATCCATTCGGGATTTTTAAAATTTACGGTGTCTTTCCACTTAATAAAAAAAGATTGCGGAGTATCTTTAAAGAACACTGATCCCACAACTCGTTCAGTTCCTTCGGCATACCATCTTTCAACACGCTCAACATTTTTTTTACCAACAATTTTTACAAGTTCTGTTTCAAATGTTTGGGAATTGAGAATACTATTACCGATACACGGTGTTAATACAAAATCATTTTTTTGTTGACCGTAATTTGATTGAAAAACCAAAAATACAATTAGTGAAATAATCTGTTTCGTAAAGTTTATCTGGGTATTCATTTTGATTTGCCTGTTAAAAAATCATTAACTTTTTTGAGCGTTGTTCTTAGACCTTTTACAATAATTGTTTTTGAAAAACTAAAATAAAGACAACCCTAACTTAATAAAAAATATTAATCTAATATTGGCAAACGCAGTGGACGTAGTATATATAAATGATCCTTAGTTTCTTGCAGGTTTCCATTTATTAAGGAAATCTAAAAATTTATCTTTATCGTAATCTTTATCTTTTTCCAGATGTCCTGTGTTTTGAGAGTGAAGTAATTTTCCATTACTATCAAGAACAAAGAAGTGCGGATAACCTTCAATTGCTGGATATTGAGAAAGAAATTTTTCATTCTTGTTTTCTTTGCTATAGTTTATTTTAAGAATGATATAATTCTCTTCAAGTAAAGATTTTATTTCTTCGGTGCTGTGCATAAATGCATCTATACGATGGCACCAAATACACCATTCGCCGCCAACATCTAAAATAATTCTTTTGTTTGATTGCTCTGCTTTTTCAACGGCAAGTTTTAAATCCTCAAAAGGATTTTTTGTTGGATCAAACTTTTCTGCTGAATCTTCTGTTTGTGCAAGTATTGTAAATGAAGCAATCAAAAAAGTAAAGATTAAAAAAATGTTTTTCATAAAAACCCTTATTTAAAACTTAATTTATTATTAGTGAGAAGTTTCTTGCCACTAAATCACTAAGACACAAAAACTCACTAAGATCAATTATCTAAAGAATTAAACTTACAATTATGCTTGTTTGATTTTTTTTGTGCTTGTTTAGTGTTTTAGAGCCTTAGTGGCGAAAGGTTTTTGCTGCCACTAATCTGCCTAAATTACGTGGGCGCTCTAAATCACGAAATAATTACATCACACTAAATATTTTATTGCTACAAATCCACCAATTAATAAAACCGTAAATGCTATAGCCAGCCAGTTAAAATATTTATCAATAAATAATTTTATTTGCGGACCAAATTTCCAAATCAAAAAGGCAACAAGAAAGAATCTTGCACCACGACTTATAACCGAGGCAACAATAAACATAACCATATTTATACTAAATGCGCCGGAAGATATTGTGATAATTTTATATGGAATGGGTGTAAATCCCGCTGTAAAAATTATCCAAAAATCATATTGCTCGTACATCTTTTGAATTTTAAAAAATGCTTCAGGTGTAAAAGACGGAATATTATTAAAAAAGAAAGTTGCAATTCCGGTAAACTCATTTGAAGGTGTCCACCATAAAAAATGTCCGATCGCATACCCGGCTAATGCTCCGAGAACGGAGCCAATTGTACAATTTGCCGCAAATTTAAAAGCCTTTGTTTGTGCACCAAGTACTAATGCAATTAAAAGTGCATCGGGTGGAATTGGAAAAAATGATGATTCCGCAAAAGCAAGAATAAACAGAGCAACCGCCCCATATTTAGTATCTGCCCAATGAAGGACCCAGTCGTAGAGTTTTCTTATAATTTTCATAATTGGGCAGAAACTTAATTGTTTTTATCTGAATTAAAAAATCAGAATCTCACCTCTTAGAGACTTCTAAAAAGTTCAAGATGTCATTCCCGTGCAAACGCATAGGCGCCAACTTAAGTTGTTAACATAGATTTTCCTGTGTAAATAACCCCACCTTTTAAGGTGGGGTAATCAAATGACTAAAAAATGATTGGGCTTCAGCCCAAAAGTGATTAATACATTGGACTAAAGTCCAAGTTTTTTATTGTTC
>JBBQSH010000149.1:0-8297 GCA_038214015.1 Ignavibacteriales bacterium
CTTGATTCATTTTGTCGCTCCAATGATTTATTTAGTTGCGACAATTTTAATTTCAAATCGACAATAATGAAAATTCTCTGTAACGTACTATATTTAAATGGCTTATGTCATTTGTTTATCTAAACAACCGGACAGTAGTGAATCTTAAGTAATAATCACCTGGCGTTATTCCTGAACAATCAACTTCATAATCTATGTTTGCATACTTTTCAAGATTGTTTTTATTGTAAGTAATGTTATCAAATGTTCCAATTATATTATTTGTTACTGAATTTACAAGTTCTACTTTGAAGTTAACCACATCGTTTGTTGAGAGTGCTGTGTCAGGATCTGATTTTTGGACAACATAATAAATGTTGGAGAAATAGAAATTAGTCTGAGGTGTCAGAGTAAAATTATTTGTCCTTGTAAAATCATTAAGCTCATTTGATGAAGCATAAACTATTGTATCCGGTTTATCAATAAATTTAATTACACTATCACCAACAACTATGTCACCTATTTCAAAAACAAACTCAACACCATTTATTTCTGCTACACCGCTTCTCCCAAAAGTAACAATAGTATCGTCCACAGTTATCTTATTTAGTTCAACACCTTGTTCCTGCAAAACGCTAAAATCAGTTGTACTTTTAGTAAAATAATATAGCGGTGCAGCGCTTCTAAAAATATTTGCACACATATATTTGTAATCTGTACCATTTGTGACTTGAGAATTGATACCCGTATGACTTAGATTTGTTGGAGCAGAGTACTGAGTACCACCACTAACAGGATAAGTTCTTTTGATCCATTTAGTAACTGAGCCATCCTGACTCCAACTCATTACAGTTTTTTCTGTTGAGTTATTTGCCGAATTACTGTGAACATAGTTTATATTACTACCAACCTTTAGAAAATCACCCCAAATCATGTTTGATCCAGAAAGCGTCCCACGCCTTAGTACAGCTGCACGTGTATTATCATATTGCGCTCCTTTCCAGCTTATAACAGGATTAAAATTTGCACTACTTATTGAAGGCTCTGTGTTAAATGTGTAACCACTACCTGCGGATGGTATTGAATAATAGTTAGACGTTAGTGGATTTGTATTTACAAACCATCTTAAATATCTTATCGTAAAAACTGCATCCTGATAGGCAAGATGATATATAGCACCACTATTTGTAATTGATGGTAAAGTACTATTGCCACTAACATAAGCAGAAGGAAAATTTCTTGGAATAATTTGAGATATGTTTCCACTTGCATTAACTCTGAATTCAACAGCAGTGAGTGGAGCATTAGAAGATGATTTATATACTACCATAGCAAATTGATTAAGCCCGGTAACAACAGGTCTTGTGTCATATGAATAAGAAGGAAGAACATCGCTTACAAATTCAGTCCATCTACGTGTACCATTCATAAATTGAGTTAATAAAACATTATCTTCTTCTGAGCCCCAAACATTTTCTGCTTGATAGGTAATATATATAAAAGGGTTATCGCTGTCATTGGAAGATGAAATGGCTGGAGATTTTGCATTGTCACTCCATTGATTGACAGGAAAACCATCATTCATAATTTCCCAGTTTGTACCACCGTCAATACTACGTTCATACCAAACTCTACCCATACTTTCGTAAACATTATGAAGGTAACCATTTCCTGTTTTTAAGAATTTGTTTTGGCCATTAAAAGAATACGCATTTGAATTATTTGAAGATTCAATTTTTTTGAAAGTTGCGTATATACCATTATAATTAGTGTTGAGGTTGAAAGAACGTGGATTTTCGATAAAACCATCACTCCAGCCAGCGAATAAATATTCTTGTGGAGCTACTGCTTTGATCGAAATTGGAAAGCCAACCGGAAATGTAAATAATGTGGATATTTCACCCGTTGTAATATTTTCATAATAAGCATTTGCACTTTGAGACTCTATTTGTATTGAGTTTAATGAAAGAGTGACATACGGTGTATAGTTTGCAATAAAAGTCGATGTTGCTTGAGCATTTGCATTCAACCATTCAATACCGCTACTTCCACCTACTGTAAAATTATCTTTATCTCTTTTTTCCCATTCCAGAAAATAATGTGTGCCTGAATATGCATCAGCTAATAAATCAACTGTCATGCTATTATCAAATTTTAAAGTATATGGTGTTGCTTTCCAAGAATATTGACTGGTTTGAGAGATACGATACCGGTGTAGAAACAACACACGACGACTTAAGTTGCTTTCCAAGAATATTGACTGGTTTGAGAGATACTCCTAGCAGGATTTCTAACTTGAACAAAATCATTTTCTTGATTTGATGTTATTGTCATGGCCTTCATAAAATCACATTCTATGGCAAACCAATACAATAGACCAGAGGTAGCCCTGATAGCTTGATTCATACAAACATCAGCTATTTGGATTATATTTACAGTGTTAGGTGATGAACCCATAGAATTAAGCTTTTCTTGTAACCCTGGATAAGTACCGTTTGTAAGAGTATTATCACCACCTTTATATGGAAAACTACTCGGGAAATGGTCAGCAATTTGGTTAGTTGAATATAATAAATATCTCAAAGGATTATTTGAATCAAAATTATAAGGATTGATGAAACCACCATTGTTAAAAGCAGTTTGGGAATTATAATTCGTATAATAATTAGTCCCAGCACCTTGCGTATTACACTGTCCGAAAGTTGACCCAGCTATTAAAACTTCATACTCATCTGGATCAAAATTAGGAAAACCACAATTGTGTTGGTCAAAATGAGCATGCGCTGGCACACTCATATCTGCAAGTAAATGACACATCCTCCCAAAGATTTCCCATACCAGTAAGTTTTTAAGTTCTGTTGAGGCGACAAGCCAAATATCGGTAGTATGATATTGCTGAATTATATCATAATATCCTACTTGATGTAAATTACCATTTTTATATAAGTCTACTAATGAATTATATTCAAGAACATATGTGTTTTGTTCTCCTGATGGCATATATTCAAGTGTCCATCCACCATAAGCATATTTTAATATTTTCTGATAGGCATTTATTTGATCTCCTATATCGACAATCCAATTTGTTTGCAAATCTGAAATATCAGCATCCCAATGGTGGTTTCCTCCCCAAGAGCCAGAATTTCCTATAAAATCTTCCAAATCTTCTCGCCAAGCACCAGCTAAAATACTTCCCTCTCTCCATGGTCCTTCACCGGGGCCTGTTTCACCCAAATGAGCAGCTATTTCTGGTAGATCAAAACTATACTGATTTACCAATAAATTATAAGCTTGCTGAACAATATATTGGTGAACCCATTCTTTATGTGCATATGATTTTGAAAAAAATATGGAGCATATTAGAACTAATAAAATTTTAGTTTTCATTATATAACCTCCTATGATTTACAAAAAATGATGTTATTAGAATAAATTAATAATGATTTTAATTAACTCTCCAACCTATCCCGAATTCAAGGTTGGGTAATATATAAGTAAAATCGATATTTCTTGATCGTTTTAACCAGATTCCCCCAGAATAAAACAAGTGGAATCCACGATTGATTAGTGAAAGTGATCCAATATTCAGTGAAATCGCGTATCCATCCGCTGTAAAATCAGGGGGATAAAACGGTTGAACATAAGTCAGATTAATTGCTAGCTTGGATTCAATACTCTTATGCCAATTAATTCCAACTGAGTATCTATAATTTTTATCTGATGGACCAAGAAAATTTGCAAGATCTCTACCAAAACCAGTTTCTAAAGAAAAATGATCTGAAATTTGCATCCGACCACCAAGCCTAACTCCACTACTATAACTTACACTACCATACAAATCAAATACTGGGAAAATGCTTTGATTACTTTGAGCAAATATCAAAAAGAAATTTTGTGAAATGCTTAAGAATAAAGTCATAAACAAAATATTGGTAAAATTTTTTATCATAACAACTATAATTTATTAATTATACCTTTAATGATATATGATTTGTATCCATCTGTTGCCAATAGATATACTGCATCTTCAAACACTTCTACATCATAATACTGTAGCCAAGGTAATTCATCAAAATGAAACCAGTCAGTCCCATTAAAATGCAATACACCAAAATTTTGATTAGCCAGAAAAATGTTTTTTTCATTTGTTCCATTAAACTGTCCGTATATTCCTGTATTAATTGCTACCCAGGAATCTCCATTTTTTTTTACAAATCCATCATCGCGGCTTCCATAGATGGTACCATTTATATTTTTCATTACAGTTGGATATGATATTCTATTATAAGTACTTGAGGTAATATTGGAATCAATTAAAGACCAGGCAGAACCATTGTATTGATATAAATAGTCAGCTAAGTAAATCCCGCCACCCTGTAAAATTTTCTCAGAATGTCCTGTTGCATATACCTCACTAGAACTGACTTTAACTAACCCATTTATTAATAATGCCTCATTTCCTAAAAAATATTTTTGCCAATTAGTTCCGACACATCTATATATATTTCCTTGTGCTCCTCCAGCCCAAACTTCACTTTCATTTACCATACAAAGTGAATAAAGTGTAGAAGCATTATTTACAGTATGTATTTTCCAACTGCCATTCAAGTACTGTAATACAAAAGCACTGTCAATAAAATTAGGTGGAGGTGTAGGATTTAAATGATAAGATTTTCCAACAAAAAAAATATTATCCGAATTACTTCCTTCAACAGCATATAATTTTTTAATAAAATTAGTTGTGGGAGTAGTAAATATATACCATTGAGTTCCATTGAAATGATAAACGCATTTTGAATTGTCTGCATCATATCCGCAAATCCAAACATCTTCAGATGAACTGCCCCACATAGAAACCATATAGGTTTGTAAACTTCCAGAAGACAAAGTATCTATTGTCCAGGTATAATTTCTGTTGCCTGGTTTTTCCTCGTCATTTGGTTCAGTACTATTACAGCTTAAAGATGAAAGTAGAGTCAAATACAAAGTAAAATTTAAAAGAAGTTTAATATTTAATTCTAGGAATGGTGAAGCAGAAATATTTTTCATTGGTTTACCCCGGTGTGCTTATTATGTTATAATTGTTTAGGGCAGTGAATTGATGATTGATGAAAAGGCAAGCTAGCAAGTAAACGCTACAGCAACTTTCAGAGCCAGAACTAATAATTGCATCAGAAAAAAACATAAACTCCTCTAATTATATTTATTCTGTATTATTACTGAACAAACCTAACGAAAGAAATTATCTAATTCAATACAAGAGAAAATGTTTCTATTAATAATTTTTGTTTAAGTGTTGAATTAAATGCATCAAGTATTTTACCCCTCCTATTCTTTTGCTTTCTAAATTTTTTTTATCAGGGCAGGTAAAAAAAAGAAATGTAATAGTAGATAAAAATTTCCAAAGTGTAATAAATATGGCGAAAGAAATGACGGCGAAACAAACAAATTCAACTTTAACTTTGCCTAATAAGTTCAATCGAAATAAAATCAGCATTACCTAAAAAAAAAGCGCTCTAAAAAGAGCGCTCAAAAGGAAATAAACAGAACTTATTTCTTGGGTTTTGCTTCACTTACGATGATATTACGACCCTTGAGTTCAGAACCATTTAGTGCCTGAATTGCCGCATTTGCGTCAGCTTCAGTTTCGAACTCAACGAAACCAAAACCGCGTGATCTGCGGGTTTCTTTATCAGTAACAACTTTTGCTGAAAGTACGTTGCCATGTGCGGCAAATGCAGTCTGCAAATCTTCGTCACTAGCTGACCAGGGGAGACTCCCTACAAACAATTTTGTACTCACGAAACGAACCTTTAATTAATTGAACAAAAAAACGTCGATCGACGCGGGAATAAAATAATATTATTATTTAAAGAAACAAAGAAAAAATAAAATTAATCCTTCATTTTAAGCCTTAAACAGGGCTTTCTGTCTCATCTTAGTTCTTTTTTAGATGAAAATAGCCCCAATTTTAAAATCTGTTTTCATTTTAAAGATTTTAAGCTAGTAGGATTTCTAGAGATAAAATCATAATAATTTTATGATTGCGTCTTTGACATTATCAACAGCAATCACTTTTATCGCATCTGATAGTTTGATTCCTTTTAAATTTCCAGCAGGAATTATTGCGGATTTAAACCCAAGTTTTTGTGCTTCCTGTATTCTTTTTTCGATGTGCCCAACGCTCCTTATTTCACCGCCTAAACCAACTTCACCAATTATTATTGTTTGATTATCCACAACCTTATCAGATAAACTTGATGCGATAGAAACACAAACAGCAAGATCAACTGCCGGCTCGATTACACGAATTCCGCCGGCAACATTTACAAAAACATTATTAACAGATGCGCGAACGCCTGCTCTTTTTTCTAATACAGCTAAAAGTATTGACAATCTTTTTTGATCAAATCCATTTGATACGCGTTGTGGATATCCGAAGTTTGATGGAGTTACTAAGGCCTGAACTTCTAAAAGAATCGGTCTGCTACCTTCAACGCTGGATGTAACAACCGAACCGGGAGTTTGTTTTTCTCTTTCACTTAAAAATAATTCGCTTGGATTCGTAACTTCTCGTAGTCCATCTTCACGCATTTCAAATACACCAATTTCATTCGTACTGCCAAAACGATTTTTTTGCGCTCGCAATATTCGAAATGAATGATTTGATTCGCCTTCAAATTGTAAAACAGTATCAACCATGTGCTCAAGAATTTTTGGTCCGGCAATCATTCCCTCTTTAGTAACGTGCCCAATTATAATTACCGAGTAATGATTTTTCTTTGCTTCTTCCATCAACATTGCAGCACATTCACGAATCTGTGTAATAGTTCCCGGTGAGTTTTCTAATTCACTTCTGTAAGTAGTTTGGATAGAGTCTATTATTACAACAGAAGGTGCAATTTCTTTAATTGCTCCAAGTATATTTGATAACTCAGTTTCTGCTTGAACAAAAAATGAATCTGATTTTACTTTTAATCTGCTTGAACGAAGTTTAATTTGTTTTTCAGATTCTTCACCAGTTACATATAAAACTTTTTCTTTAATGCTTGCAGCCGCCTGCATAGCAATTGTAGATTTTCCAATTCCGGGATCACCGCCAAGTAGAATAACGGAACCGGGCATAATTCCACCGCCAAGCACACGATCAAATTCTGTTATTCCTGTTTTAATTCTATCGTCTTCATTTGCAGATATATCAAGAATTTTATTGTAAGTAAATCTTGATTTTGCAATGTTTGCTTTACGTGGAGATGTTTCAACAATTTCTTCGGTAAAAGAATTCCAACTTTCACACTCGGGGCATTTACCAATCCAGCGCACGGACTCATATCCGCAGTTAGAACAGATGTATTTTATTTTTGTTTTACTCATAATATGTCAAACGTCAAATGAAAAAATTTTTAAGATAGCTGCGATCTTTTAGAATCAGTATTAAAATTCGGTTTGTCATTTCGATGGAGCATACCTATCGGCAGACAGGTCATCGACTGAGTAATATTCTCGATAAAATCAATCAGATTTCTCCCTTCGGTCGAAATGACCTTTAATTAAAACTGAGCTACAAAAAACTTCCAACTATTTCTTCAACTTTAGATAAAGCAGGAACTATTCGATTAACATCCTTTCCACCGGCAGTTGCAAGATGAGGACGACCGCCGCCGCCGCCGCCAACTAATTTAGCAAGTTCGCCAACAATTTTTCCCGCGCTTAGTTTTTTATCTCTGATCAAGTCATCACTAACTACAGCAACGATTCCAACTTTATCCTCAATCTGTGCGATTAAAATACCAACACCGCTTTTTATTCTATTGCGCATCTCATCGCCAAAAGATTTAAGTTCATCCATCGAATCTGCATGAACTTTACCTTTGTAAATCTCAATCCCTTTTTCTTCAGATGAAAGTGAAAGAATATGATCAAGCTGCTCAAGTTTTTCCTTAACTCTAAGTTCAGCAATTTCTTTCTCAAATTTCTTTTTCAAATCAAGAAGTTCTTCAATCTTTTTCTCGGATAATTTTATCTGTTCTTCCTGAGAGTGAATATATTTTTCAACTCCGGCTCCTGTTACACCCTCAATTCTTCTTACTCCGCTTGCAATAGAGGCTTCATTTAAAATTTTGAATAATCCAATTTCTGAGGAATTATGTACGTGAGTACCACCGCAGAATTCCATTGAAAAATCACCAAACTGCACAACATTAACTTTATCGCCATACTTATCACCGAAGAACATTAGTGCACCCATTTTCTTTGCTTCATCAAATGGAGTATTGCGATGATGTTTTAACGGATAATTTTTTCTGGTGTTTGCATTT
>JBBQSH010000150.1:0-8009 GCA_038214015.1 Ignavibacteriales bacterium
AGATAAGATTTGATGACAAATTTATTTATGTTGAAGAATTACATGAGGAATGCGGTAAAACTGAAATCCCGAGTATGATACTTCAGCCGCTTTTTGAAAATGCCATCAAACATGCCGTTTATGAAACACTTGATGCAGTTACAATAAACTTAACCTGCACTAGACAAGATGATTTCTTAAAGATTACTCTCTGCAATAATTTTGAGGGCGAATCCCACAAAAAAGGTGCTGGTATTGGATTGAAGAATATTAAAGATAGATTATCATTAATTTATCAACAGGATAATCTTATGGAAGTTAAAAAAGAAGATGGTAAATTTATAGTAAACATTTATATCCCTTTACAAAAAACAGTTGTTTAAGCTTATGGCTAATAAAATAAAAATTATTATTGTTGATGATGAGTCACTTGCAAGACAGATAACAAAAAATTATCTAGCAAGCAGAAGTGATGTTGAAATACTTACGGAATGTTCTAATGGATTTGATGCGATAAAGAGAATAAATGAATTAAAACCAGATCTTATTTTCCTCGATATTCAAATGCCAAAGTTAAATGGATTTGAAATGCTTGAACTTCTCGAAGATCCGCCAATAATCATTTTTACAACTGCTTATGATCATTTTGCAATAAAGGCTTTTGAAGTAAGTGCTGTAGATTATCTTTTAAAACCTTTTTCAGAAGAGAGATTTACCAGCGCATTACAAAAAGCAATTGCGCAGCTTGGTGATAGATTCCAGCAGAATTCCGCTATACAAAACATTATCAAACAGCGTGATGAAAAAATTGAATTTCTTGAACGCGTTGTAATAAAGGATGGCGGGAAGATCACGATAATTCCAGTTGAAGAAGTAAAATGGATTGAAGCTCAGGATGATTATGTGCTTATTAATTCTGAGAAAGGAAGATTCCTAAAACAAAAAACTATGAAGTATTTTGAAAATCACTTAAATGAAAATCAATTTGTACGCATTCATAGATCATACATTATAAACTTAGATTTTCTTCAGCACTTAGAACAAACAGACACAGAATCCTATCGCTTGGTATTGAAAAACGGTAAAGAGTTGCCTGTAAGCAAAACCGGACTGACTAAATTAAAGTCTACACTATAAGTGTATAAATAATTTATTCCTCAAAACTTTTCGGAAACTTCTTTATTAGTGTATCAGCAATTACCACAGCACTCTCTTCGTACGAAAGTAATCCAGTATTAATTGTAAGGTGATAAAGAGTTGGGTCGTCTGGTTCTCGAAAGAAATGTGACTTTAAATATTTATGTCTGTTCGCATCTTCCCTTTTAATATAATCCATTGCTTCTGATTTAGAATATTTAAAAACCTCTTGTACATGTTTTAGCCTATGTTCAATCGGTGCAATTAACCTTACATGAAAACTATTCGGAAGTTTCCAAGTTATGAGATTACTTCCTCTTCCAACAATAATTGTTTTTCCATAATGTGCAAGCTGAAGAATAATTTCAGTTGACTTATGTACAATTGTCCATTCCGATGGTTTAACGCCAAGAAGTTCATTTACAGCATCCGAAATGTGGTTGTATTTATCCTCAGCAAAATAATTCTTAAAAACTCTTGGCAGTTTAAATTCTTCGATCACTTTTGTAATAAGATCCTTATTAAAATATGTCCAGGGATTATCAGGATCTTTGGTCTTGTTTTGTAAGATGTCAATCAGTTTTTCCGAAACCTCGTAAGAACCTGACCCGGTTTGACGGGAGATTGTAATACACGGAAAAATTTCTCTCTTAGTATCAGAATCCGCTGAATGGAGATTTATATACTGCTTACATTTTTCGTAAGCTCCAATTGCTAACATTATCACACCCTTCTTCCAATTATTATTTTCTAAAACAGGAAACTGTGTGCATTCAGTTAATGACATTAAAATAAATTTCTTACTACAGATAGAATAACAGATTTCTAATCAAAGTCAATCTATCTCAATGTTTTGAGGTTGAGATAATGAGAACCAGCTTTTAATTTTTTCTAAATCACTTCCATCGGAATTTTTATGAAAAAATTCGTTCTTGGATTTATCATAAACATAATCGTTGCTCCACTCATCAATGTTCTCTACTATTTGAGCAATACCATTTATAGCTGTACTTAATTCTGCATCTGTCATTGTTGGATGAATTGACATCCTCACCCAACCCGGTTTTTCAGACAGATCACCCTGATCAATTTTATCTGTGATGATTTTGGAACGGTTTGGATCAACATGTAGTAAATAATGTCCGTAAGTTCCAGCACAAGAACATCCGCCTCTTACCTGCACACCATAACGGTCATTTAATATTTTCACAATCAAATTGTAGTGGATATTCTCAACATAATATGAAATCGCACCAAGTCTGTGCTCAATATTTCCTGCGAGAATATGTAGAGTAGGGATTTTTTTTAATCCTGCAAAAGCAATTTTTACAAGCTCCTCTTCCCTTGCACGGATTTTATCAACACCCATTTCTTCTTTTAATTTTATACACAAAGCCGCTTTAATTGTTTGAAGAAATGCAGGAGTTCCGCCATCTTCACGTGCTTCGATATTATTAACGAACTTATGTTTTCCCCAGGGATTAGTCCAATCAACCGTTCCTCCGCCTGGTAAGTCTGGTACTTTGTTGTGATAAAGTTTAGAATCAAAAATCAACACCCCCGGTGTTCCGGGGCCGCCTAAAAATTTATGCGGAGAAAATAATACTGCATCAAGCTTTGCTTCGGGGTCACTAGGATGCATATCAATTTTAACATAAGGAGCAGAACAGGCAAAATCGATAAATGAATAACCGCCATACTGATGAATCATTTTTGAAAGTTTGTAATAATCTGGTTCAATTCCTGTTACATTTGAAGCAGCAGTAAATGCACCGATTTTTAATTTTCTGTTTTTATACTTTTCTAACTTTACTTTAAAGTCATTAACATCCACCAATCCATCTTCATTTGGATTAATCACCACAACTTCTGCAATAGTTTCTAACCAGGTTGTTTGGTTTGAATGATGCTCCATGTGAGTTATAAACACTACCGGTTTTAATTCTATTGGAAGCTTAATGTAATCGGTAAGTTGTTCGGGAATTTTTAATCCGAGCAGTCTTTGAAATTTGCACACAACAGTAGTCATTCCGGAGCCGGTTGTGATGATAACATCATCTTTACCGGCATTAACGTGATCTTTAATAATTTTGTGTGCTTCGTGATAGGCGAAAGTCATTGTAGTACCCGTAACACTCGCTTCTGAATGAGTATTGCCAACCATCGGACCGAAAGTTTCGCAAAGTTTTTCTTCAATCGGTTTGTACAGTCTTCCGCTTGCTATCCAATCAGCATAGATTAATTTTTGTTCACCAAACGGAGTTACAAAAGTTGCATCAGCACCAATTATATTATTACGAAATTGTGTGAAATAATTTTCCAGTTCACTCATAAAAAACCTAATTCATATTTAACTGAAATATAATAATTTCAGACGAGGGAATCATTGAATTTTTTCGTTTATTCATTTTCATTAAATTGAGTTGAAAAAATACAAGAATAAAATAAATGAATAATTTTACAAATATACTGTTGTTTTTAATCCTGATATTGAATCTGAGTATAAGTGCTCAAAGTAATGCTTATCAATTTAATGATGTTGATAGACTTATAAATAAAGCAATCGAAGATGAGGCTTTTCCAGGAGCTATCGTGTTGATATGGAAAGATGATAAAACTATTTATGAAAAAGCTTTTGGAAATTATACTTATGATAAATCATCACCAAAAGTAAAAACCAACACTCTTTATGATCTAGCATCATTAACAAAAGTAGTTGCAACAACAACTGCAGCAATGATTTGCTATGATAGAAACCTTTTCTTACTTGATGATAAGGTTACTAAGTATATTTCTGAGTTCGGCGTTAATGGTAAAGAAAATATTACGATCAAAAACCTGCTTTTACATAATTCAGGCTTACCAGCATGGAAAAAATTTTATGGAAGAAATTTCAAATATGATGACGTAATAAATGAAATTTATTCTTCAGAACTTGAATATAAAACCGGGGAAAAAACTGTTTATTCTGATTTGGGGATTATTACACTTGGAAAGATTATTGAAAAAGTATCAGGAAAAACATTAGATGTTTTTTGTAAAGATGAAATTTTCATTCCATTAAAAATGGAATCAACTTTATATAATCCGGATGATTCACTAAAAAAAGTTTGCGCACCAACAGAAGTTGATAACTATTGGAGAATGAAAACGCTTCAAGGTGAAGTTCACGATGAAACCTCGGCAATGTTAAATGGAGTTGCGGGACACGCTGGATTATTTTCTACCGCTGATGATATTGCTAAACTGATGGCAGTCTTGATAAACGAAGGTAAGATCGACCAAAAGGCATTTATCAAACAAAGTACAATTGAGCTGTTTACAAAACGAGCTTCGAAAGAAAGTACCAGGGCTATTGGTTGGGATACAAAATCGGATTCACGTTCATCTGCAGGAAAATATTTTTCTAAGAACTCTTATGGACATACAGGGTATACAGGAACATCCATCTGGGCTGATCCTGAAAGAAATTTATTTGTAGTGTTTCTTACAAATCGTGTATATCCAACAAGAGAAAACACAAAGATTCAAAAAGTAAGACCTCAACTACATAATGCAGTAATAAAAAGTATAGAAAAGATTGATGCGAAATAATTTATCTGCAAAAACCAATTTTGGATTTGTAAGTCTTGTAGCATTGCACTTTATGTTTTTGTTTCTGCAATTTGCACAAAGTAGTATTACTCCTAGTTCAGAAGTAGAAGATATATCATCAAATAATTCCTCAAAATCTGAAAACGTTTTTAATTTAACATCTGAAGATGAAGAATGGGTAACTAAAACTTTAGAATCAATGACGCTATACGATAAGTGTGCCCAAATATTTATGCCTGCAGTATTCAGCAAAAGTCTTGATCAATCCTCAAAGCAATATAAATTCGCTTTAGAGATGGTTCAGGTGCATGGAATTGGCGGAATCGTTGTTTCAACCGGTAATGTGGAAGAAACTGCATCGATGATAAATGAACTTCAAAAAAATTCAAAAATACCATTGCTCGTGGGTGCTGATTTTGAAAATGGAATTGGAATGCGAATGAATGCATCAAATACTTTTCCGCATAGTATGGCAGTCGGTTCTACAAACAATTTGGATTTCGCCTATCAAACTGGTAAAGCCACAGCAATTGAAGCGTTAATGCTCGGTGTTAATTTTAATTTTGCACCAGTTGCTGATATAAATGATAATCCTGGTAATCCGGTTATAAATCTTCGTTCATATTCGGAGAACAAGATTATGGTAAGGGACTTTTGCGAGGCTTATGTTGAAGGCTCAATTGAAGGAGGAGTAATTGCAAGTGCAAAACATTTTCCCGGACACGGCAATACAAGAGTTGATTCTCATAACGATCTTCCTGTTATCTATGGCAGCAAAGAATATCTTTATGAAAATGAATTAAAACCTTTTATAGATCTGATTGAGGCTAATGTACAATCTATAATGATAGGTCATCTTAATGTTCCTGCTTTTGAACCGAATAAAGATATACCAGCATCATTGTCTTACAATATCATTACAAAGCTCCTTAAAGAAAAATTGGAATTTAAAGGATTAATAATTACTGACGCTCTTGATATGAAAGCCGTTACAAATTATTATTCAACTCGTGAAGCATGTGTAAAGGCATTTAAAGCCGGTAATGATATTTTGCTTATGCCCTCAAGCATCCGTGATGGAATAACAGCAATTTATAATGCAGTTATAAAGAGAGATATTACTGAAGACAGATTGAACGAAAGCGTGAGAAAGATTTTATCTGCAAAAAGATGGCTTAAACTTGATAGATCTCAATTTATAAATAATAATAATCTTCCTAAACGAATTAGACTGGAAGAACATTATCAGTTATCAAAAATGATTGCAGAAAAATCTGTTACAGTTGTAAAGATGAACAATAAACTGATTCCACTTGATTCGACAAAGTACAAGAAAACTTTTATTGTAAATATTACAAATAGAAGAATTATCAGTGATCCTCATTTTAATGAGGTTTATAAAGAAAATTTGTCTTTGTATAGCAGCACCACACTAACCAGTGCCTCCGCAAACACAGATTACCAATTTGCCTTTGATATCGCAAAAGATTGTGAGATGATTATAGTAGCCTCATATTTTTATATTAGAAATGATGTGAACGGAAAAGCTCTTTCTGACACACAACTAAATTTTATAGAAAATCTTTTAATGTTGAATAAGGATGTAATTATTATCAGTTTTGAAAATCCATATATATTATCTTTATTTCCGCAGGCTGAAAATTATATTTGCACTTTTAGTAGTTCTAAAGCATCACAACGTGCAGTATTAAATCTTATTAATGGATCAATTGAACCGAGAGGCAGATTGCCTGTTTCAATTCCAAACACAGAATACCAGCTCGGGTTTAAGTGGATACCTGATTCTTGATTATTAATAAAAGGTGAGCATAATGAAAAATATTTTTGCAGCGTCTTTATTATCTGCCTTTTTAATATCATGCAATACTAATACAGAATCTCAATCATCATCTATTAATCTTCCGGCTGGTTTTAAAATAGAAGTGTACGCTTCAAATATTAAAAATGCCAGATCTATGGTCCTTAGTCCAACTGGAGTCCTATATGTTGGAATACGATCAGAAGGTAATGTTTACGCTTTGGTCGATAGTGATCGAGACTTTAAAGTTGATGAAGTCATTACTATTGCATCTGGACTCGATATGCCAAATGGCGTTGATTTAAAAAATGGTGACCTGTACGTGGCAGAAGTAGGCAGAGTAATTAAGTTTGCTGATATTGATAATAATTACATAAGCAATCCGGCATTTACTGTTGTGCGAAATGATTTTCCTGCTGAAAGAAGTCATGGTTGGAAATTTATAAAATTTGGTCCTGATGGAAAGTTATATATTCCTATTGGCGCACCTTGCAACATTTGCCTTAGAAATGATGATGAAAGATATGCTTCTATAACACGAATGAGTGATGATGGAAGCGAGTTTGAAGTATTCGCCCACGGAATTAGAAACACAGTAGGATTTGATTGGCATCCGGCTACAAATGAACTTTGGTTTACTGATAACGGAAGAGATATGTTGGGAGATAACATCCCTCCTGATGAATTAAACTGTGCACCTTCAAATGGATTACATTTTGGCTATCCTTTTCTTCACGGAAATAATATTCTCGATCCGGAATTTGGAGCACAGGGTGATACGAGTTTGTACACAAAACCTAAACAAGAACTGGGACCTCATGTTGCAGCATTGGGAATTGAATTTTACACCGGACAAATGTTTCCTCCTGAGTATCAAAATCAAATATTTATTGCTGAACATGGAAGCTGGAACAGAAGCGAAAAAATAGGTTATAGAATTTCTTTAGTAAGATTAGAAGGAAATAATTCTGTTAGCTATAAAACATTTGCAGATGGTTGGTTAAATGGAGATACTGTTTCGGGTCGCCCTGTTGATATAGAATTAATGCCTGATGGGTCAATGCTTGTTTCTGATGATTATGCAGATTGTATTTATAGAATTACTTACGAGTAAAAATTTAATTATTTGAATGTCCAGTGCTGATTATTGAATTAAGAATTTTGAAGTTATGATTTCACTTCTAAAATCATCATTCCCTGTTCGACATTTATTATTTAAAGATATATTTAAGCAATGTTAATACTTTTTAACAAACCATTTAATGTACTTTGTCAGTTTATTGATAAAGAAGGAAGAAAAACTCTTTCGGACTACATTCCGATTAAGGATGTATATGCTGCCGGAAGATTAGACTATGATAGCGAAGGACTTGTAATATTAACGGACGATGGGAAACTTCAAAATCTAATTTCAGATCCAAAATATAAACTTGAAAAAACTTATTGGGTTCAGGTTGAAGGAATTCCAGGTGAAGAATCT
>JBBQSH010000151.1:0-7982 GCA_038214015.1 Ignavibacteriales bacterium
TCAATAGGATTTACTTAACGTTCTCAATCAAATAAACTTTATCATTTCTTCTAACAAGTGAAGAAACTTTTAATGTTATTTCATCCCCTCTGTATGCAATTGAATTTTCTTTATCATTAACAGAAAATTTTTCTAAGTTGATATCAAGCACTCCTGTTGTTTCTCCCATAATCAGAATTTCATCATTAACCTTTATCTGACCTGATTCCATTAATATATGAGCAACCTCAATTTCTTTATAATAATTCAAAACTTTGCCAACGTAAGATTTACGTTTTGTTGCTTTACTTCCTTCAACTCCCGCATAAGCATTTGAGCTTGGAATATCAAAATAAAATCCCGAGGAGAATCCGCGATTATAAACTTTTTCTAATTCGGTTAGTAATTCCTTTTTCTTTTCTTTGGTAAGATTCCCGTCAAAATAAAGATCAATCGCTTGTCTATAAACCGAAACGGCTTTAGCAACATACTCCGGTGCGCGTTTTCTGCCTTCAATTTTAAATGAATCAATTCCTGCTTCAATTAATTGATCGATAAATTCAATCGTGCATAAGTCTTGAGGAGACATAATATAATCTTCACCCACAATTAATGATTTATCTATCGCTGTATCATAAACTTCATATTCTCTTCGGCAAGGCTGAATGCATTCACCACGATTAGCGCTTTTACCAAATAAATGATGACTCATAAAACATCTGCCGCTAACTGCAATGCACATTGCACCGTGAACAAATGCTTCAATCTCCAAATCAGTTTTAGCTCTTATTTTTTTGATTTCATCCAGGGAGCATTCGCGCGCTAGAACAATTCTTACTGCGCCCATTCTTTTATAAACATCAGCAGCAAGTGAATTTGATATTGAACTTTGTGTGGAAATACAAAATGGAAATTCGTGTTTGTAGCATAAATCAGCAACTGCTAAATCAGAGCAGATAATTCTATCAACACCATTACTCTTGGCTGAAATTATTATTTCTTCAAGCTCAGATAGCTCTTCTTCAAAAACAATTGTATTAAGGGTAAGATATGATTTTATTTTATGCTCGTTGCAGAAGGAAATTATTTCAGGAAGCTGTTCAACAGAAAAGTTGGCGGCTTTTGCGCGCATATTAAGTTTGTCTAATCCAAAATATACTGCATCAGCGCCATTGCTTACAGCGGCTCGCAACATCGTCCAATCCCCTGCAGGAGCCATTAATTCTGGTTTGTGGTTTGTGGTTTGTAGTTTGTTGTTTGTTGTTATCATAATAAAAGAAATGGCACACAGATGACACTGATTAAACTGATCAGCGCAGATCTGCAAAATCCGCGTGATCCGTGTGCTATTGTGTTAAGCCTTCTCTTCCCAAACTTTTGCAACTTCTACAATTGTCTTTACTGCCATTTCCATATCCTGAATTGCAACCCACTCAAGTTGAGAATGGAAACTATGCTCACCAGCAAAAATGTTTGGCGTTGGTAATCCCATAAATGATAAACGTGAACCATCCGTACCACCACGAATTGGATGCATAATTGGTTTTATTCCCAAACGTTCCATTGCTTCCACAGCATAATCATTAACGTGTGGATGTTTATCCAAAACTTCTTTCATATTTCTATACTGTTCAATAACCTGAAATTCCATTCTTGCACCAGGAAATTTTTTAACAACATCTTCAACTAACTTTTTGATCAACTCTTCATACTCTTTCAATTTTGCAGTTTCAAAATCACGAATAATCATTTTAATCGTTGTTAATTCTTCATTCCCATTAAATGAACCGCAATGCACATAACCTTCTCTCCCATCGGTTGTTTCGGGAGACAACGTACCTTTCGGAAGGTTATCAATAAAATGTGATGCAACTTTTATAGAATTTATCATTATGTTTTTTGCATAACCGGGATGAATGTTTTTTCCAAAGAATTTTATTACAACTGCATCAGCAGAAAATGTTTCAGTTTCCAATTCTCCCAAACTAGATCCATCAATCGTGTATGCATACGTTGCCCCAAGTTTCTTCAAATCAATTTTTTCTGTACCTCTTCCAACCTCTTCATCGGGAGTAAAACAAACCTTGATATCACCATGTTTAACTTCGGGATGAGTAAGCATGTAATTAACTGCATCAACAATTTCTGAAACACCAGCTTTG
This sequence comes from Ignavibacteriales bacterium, assembly GCA_038214015.1. Lineage (GTDB taxonomy): Bacteria > Bacteroidota > Ignavibacteria > Ignavibacteriales > Ignavibacteriaceae > IGN3. Next base: position 2,142 of record JBBQSH010000151.1, read on the forward strand.
TTATCTGCGCCAAGTAAAGTAGAGCCATCCGTAGTAATGATATCAAATCCGATCATATTTTTAAGATCAGGATTATCATCAACAGAAATAACCCATCCACCGTTTTCAAGTTTTATATCGCCTCCCTGATAATTCTTTCTTATCATTGGGTTAACATCTTTTCCACTCACTGCGGGAGAAGTATCAACGTGAGCAATAAAAGCAATTGGGTCAACTTTTTTTGTAGTGTTTGATGGAAGCGTAGCCATTACATATCCCCACTCATCCATATGAGCATCTTTTAATCCCAATGCTTTTAATTCTTCTGCAAGATCTTTAGAAAGAATTTTTTGTTTTTCTGTTGATGGAAATGAAGTTGATTCTTCATCTGATTGAGTATCATATTTAACATATTTTAAAAACCGATCAACGCAAGTGAATTTATAATTTGCATCAAACATATTAACCTCGAATGTTTAGTGAATAAAAACTCTTTAATATCCTCTTCTTAAAACTTTATCCATATCAGATTTTATCATAATCTGAACAAGATCTTCAAACTTTGTTTTCGCCTTCCAGCCTAAAAGTTTTTTTGCTTTTGTTGGATCGCCAATCAATAAATCCACTTCTGTTGGACGATAATAATTTGGGTCTATTGTTACAACAGCATTATCTTTTTTCAATTTAGTTGTAAAATCGTGTTTATAAAACTTGGAGTTCTTATTAAAGTTTATAAGGGATTTTGCTTTATCAAAATCTACACTCTTTATAACTCCTTTTTCATTTACTCCTTTACCTTTCCATTCCAAATCAATTCCAAGATGTTTAAATGTTAATTCAACAAATTGCTTTACTGTGTTAGTTTGTCCCGTAGCTAAAACAAAATCTTCAGCTTTTTTGTACTGAAGTATTCTCCACATTCCTTCACAATACTCAGGTGCAAAACCCCAGTCTCTTTTTGCATCCAAATTTCCGAGCGAAAGATTTGATTGCAATCCTGCCGCAATTCTAGATGCTGCACGAGTGATTTTTCTCGTTACAAAGGTTTCCCCACGTTTGGGTGATTCATGATTAAATAAAATTCCGTTACAGGCAAAAAGATCATAGGCCTCGCGATAGTTTACAATTATCCAGTATCCATAAAGTTTTGCAACTCCATAAGGAGAACGTGGATAAAATGGTGTTTTTTCGCTTTGTGGAACTTCCTGCACCTTCCCAAAAAGTTCTGATGTTGAAGCTTGATAGAATTTTACTTTTCGTAATCCAACTTCACGTATAGCATCAAGAAATCTAAGTGTTCCAAGTGCATCAACCTGTGCAGTATAATCAGGTACTTCAAATGATACCTTAACATGACTTTGTGCTGCAAGATTATAAATTTCATCTGGTTGAATTTTTTCTAATAGACGATTTAAGTTACTTGTATCAACAAGATCACCATAGTGAAGAAATAATTTTTTATTAAGTATTTCTGGATTTTCATAGAGATGATCAATTCTTCCCGTATTAAAAGAACTGCTTCTTCTTATAATTCCATGAACTTCATATCCTTTTTCAAGAAGTATCTCGGTTAAATAACTTCCATCCTGGCCTGTTATGCCGGTTATTAAAGCTTTCATATTCTCCTTATGAATATTTTTGTTTAAAGAAATTATAAGCTTTTATAATTCCTTCTTTCAATTCTGTTTTATATTTCCAACCAAGTGAGTTTATTCGAGTAACATCCATAAGTTTTCTGGGTGTACCATCGGGTTTAGTGGAATCATATTCAATCTTACCATTGAATCCAATAATTTCAGAAATCAGTTTTGCTAAATCTGCTATTGAAATATCTTTTCCAGATCCAACATTTAAATGTGTAATTCCTTTTTCATAAAGATCTTTTGCTTCAATGCTTGCCATCATAAATACAATTGCATTTGCTAAATCTTCCACGAACATGAATTCACGCAAAGGTTTTCCTGTGCCCCAAATAATAACTGAGTCTTTACTTTCAACTTTTGCTTCGTGAAATTTTCTGATCAGTGCCGGAAGAACGTGTGATGTTTCTAAATTAAAATTATCATTTGGTCCATATAGGTTTGTTGGCATTGCTGAGATATAATTGCAGCCATATTGTCTGTAATAATTTTCGCAAAGTTTAATTCCTGCTATCTTTGCAATTGCATACGGTTCATTAGTAAACTCTAGAGTATCTGTCAGCAAATATTCTTCCTTTAATGGCTGTGGTGCTAATTTTGGATAAATGCAGGAGCTTCCTAGAAAAACAACTTTCTCGACTTTGCTTAAATAAGATGCGTGAATAAGATTTGCTTCGATCATCAAATTATCATAAAGAAACTCTGCGCGATAAGTGTTGTTTGCTAAAATTCCGCCTACTTTTGCTGCTGCTATTATTACTATTTCAGGTTTGGTTTCACTAAAGAATTTTTGGACCTCGGATTGATTTCTCAAATCAAGTTCAGATAAATCTTTATGTATAATATTTCTATATCCACGATTTTCCAATTCACTTAAGATCGCAGATCCAACCATTCCAGTGTGACCTGCCAAATAAACTTTTTTGTTCTTTAAATCATCCATTAAAATTATAATCCATAAAACACTGAAAAATAAAATTCATTTAAAGTAGTATCAATATAACTTAAATCTTCCTGCTGAATTGAAGAATGTGTTGTTTGAAAATTTAATTTAGCAAATAGTTCATGAGTATATTCATACTTAATTTCTAAACCTAAGTATCCGTAATTTTTTCTTAATCCAAAAAGAAATGGTGGCTGTGGTTGAATATTGTATTGCTGCTGCACATTTCCATCTTCACCTTTGCGAATATATTGACCCCAAACAGTTGCCTGCAATCCACGCAAGAAACGATAATTAAGTGAGGCATAAACTAAATCAGCATTGTGCCCCATCCAATGACCGAGAGAATACTTAGCACTTTCATAATCAGTGGTTTGAATATAATGCTGATAAGCAAACGGATAAATTTTAGTGTATTCGATTTTTGCAGTAAGATTTTCAATTGGCAAATCTATAATAGAACCACCAAGTGTAAATCCCATTTGATATCTTTGACTTTCAGGATCAAACAACCCGCTTATTGAAATTTCATCGATGAACAATGTTCCATAAAGATGTGTGTTTTTTATCTGCCCTTTTGAACTAACACCAAGAAAAAATTGTGCATTGCCACCTGCAGCATTTAATTGTCTGCTTAATTGATGATCGGCTAATCTAAAAAACATAATTGGCATTAAGTAAAAAAACTCAAGTTCTTCATCATAAATAATTGATTCGCCAATTGACAAATCCAATCCAGAAAATGGAGTAATAATTAGCGAGTGTGTTGCAATAAATTTATCTATAAAAGAAAAGCTTATCCCACCTGAAGTATTATAAAAAATTGAGTTGGAATCAATAACACCGGAAGACAGCCAGCCATGCATGTAATTAAACTTTAGCCAATCAACAGGTTTAATATCTAACCTGATAAAACCATAGGATGGTGGTTTTTGTGAAAGTACAAGCAGTCCACTTTCACCGTAACCCCACTCTAAGAAATCTTTACCTATTGCAAATGAACCCCAACCCCAGTCAGTGGCTAGCACTGCTTTAGATTCACTATATTCCATTTTATCCTGAGAATAGAGCGGAGCATTTAAGCTGGATTTGGCTTCAACACCGGTAACAGGAGTAAACTCTTTAGTTTTGTCAATTGTATTTCCGGTCTTGGAATTATCTCTAAAATCAAAACTAAAGCCAACATATTTATCAATGTAACCATAGGTATAAATCCCATTCCAGAAGTGCGTTAGCTTTTCATTATCGCGGGAACCTATTTTCAGGCCTAATATGGGACTTAAATTTAAACTGAAAAAATTATTACGATAGCCAAATAATCTTAATCTGTCTCCTTCATCATAACCAACTATTGTTATTTGTGAGGAGTCTATTTTAATATCCTTAATCATATCAAACTCGAATTTAAAATCCTTACTATAAAATTCAAGTTCTTCTTTTTCAAGAGTGGTTAGCTGAGAAGATTTTTCTGTCGCTTCAATAAGTTTCTGAGCAATATATTTTCTACTAACAGGTCTAACCTGATCGTCAAACACAATAACAGATTTTTGACTAAGCCTTGATAGAAATTTGTAAACATCTCTGTGCAATGGTTCATAAACTACTTGTGCAAATGCAAAAGAGCTTAGAAAGAGAAACAGAAATATTTTTTTTAATATCATTTATCTTATTGATTAAAGAATTCTTTAAAGGCTTCAACAACATAGACTAATTGCTCACCGCTAAGTTCGGGATAAATTGGTAAAGCGATTGATGTATCAGCAGAGAATTCGGAGATTGGAAAATCACCTTTTTTGTGTCCAAGATCTTTAAAACATTCCTGCAAATGGAAAGGAACCGGATAATAAATTTCTGTCCCTATTTCATTCTTTGTTAAAAATTCTCTCATTTCATCACGTTTATCAACACGAACTATATATTGATTGTAGATATGATAATTCTTAGCACCGGATTTTTCATAAACTGCTTTTGGAAGAAGAACTTTATTCTTTGCATCAAAACTTGTTTTACCAGTCTCCTCTGCCAAGCCTGCTTCAATAAAAAGTTGTGTATAACGATTTGCGTTATGTCTTCTCTTTTCGGACCAGCTATCCAAATGCGGAAGTTTTACTCTAAGAACTGCTGCTTGAAGAGCATCAATCCTAAAATTACCGCCAATAACTTTATGATAATATTTGGGATCTCCGCCATGAACTCTTTTTATTGTAAGCACTTTTGCAAGGTCATCATTATTTGTTGCAACTAAACCGCCATCACCATAACAGCCAAGATTTTTACTTGGAAAAAATGAAAAACATCCAATATCTCCAACTGTTCCAACAAATCTTCCATCTTTATATTGTGTCCCAATCGCTTGAGCAGCATCTTCAACAACAAATACGTTATGTGATTTTGCAATTTTCACTATCTCATCTAAATCTGCACTTTGTCCATAAAGATGAACTGGAATTACAGCTTTAGTTTTTGATGTAATTTTCTTTTCAAAATCTTCTGGATCCATATTAAAAGTAACCGGATCATTTTCAATCAAAACAGGTGTAGCATTTAATCTAGAAACAACTCCCGCTGTTGCAAAGAATGAATATGTTGGTACGATAACTTCATCACCGGGTTTTATATCTATCGCCATTAAAGCTAATAACAAAGCATCTGTTCCGGATGAAACGCCAAGTGCATGCTTACAACCGAGATAGTTACAAAATTCTTTTTCCATTCCGGTAACTTCTGGACCAAGAATAAAGTATTGTGATTCAGCAACTTTAATTATTGCTTCATCAAGTTCTTTTTTTAATGATTGGTATTGCGGTTTAAGATCTAACAGTGGTACACGCATTTTATTTTCCTTTGTGATAAAAAAAATTAATAGATAAAATCTTTATGAATGTCTTTTAATAGTTGGGCTTTTAAGTCTTTCTCAGAAACAATCGGGTTTTCAACTTTCCAATTAATATTTAACGCGGGATCGTTAAAAAGTATTGCCCGTTCGTGTTCTTTACTATAAAGTTCAGTGCATTTATAAGAAAAGATTGCTTCATCAGATAAAACAGAAAAACCATGTGCAAATCCCGGAGGAATCCAAAGTTGCGTATGGTTTTCTTCAGATAACTCAGATGAAAAATATTTTCCAAAGGTTGGTGAGCCAAAACGAATATCAACAGCAACATCTAAAACTTTTCCATAAATCACTTTGCACAATTTTCCCTGCGCCTTATATCCAACCTGGTAATGCAAGCCTCTGATAGTGCCTTTTTTTGATTTGGAAATATTATCCTGAACAAA
>JBBQSH010000152.1:0-7787 GCA_038214015.1 Ignavibacteriales bacterium
GGTCTATCAACCGAAGTTATGATAACCGAGTGAATTGTATCGGGAATTCCATCCGGTGGATTTGATCCGAGTCTGTAATCTCTGATTGGGAGTTCTAAACCAAGAAGAATGCTCATATCACCGGCATATCCGTTGTGAGGATATTTCCAGCTAAATCTCGGCCCCTCAACACTTGGTTGAGCAATCACTCCGTTATTATTGAATACTGTTTTAATTTGGTTTGCATCAATGTTGCCGACTCTGCGATTTTGTGGATCGCCATGTTGAGCATTAACAAAAGAAGATAATAGAATTGAGATTAGAACACTAGAAACAAGTACAAGAACTTTTTTCATAAAGATCCCCTTCTATAAATAAATTATTTAACCGCACTCCACAAACTTTTTTTCTTAACACCGAATGAAACAATTTTTGCATCTTTGGGAACTTCAAATCCGCAAAGAAAAGACCTAGCCTTTGTTTTTACAGGAAAGGTATCACTGAAACAAAGGTTGTGTGCTTTTGAATCCTGTTCTTCGCTGCCGTCCCTGGTTAGATAAGTAGAAACAATACCTTCACCCTTTAAACCTGAACGGTATTCATTTCCTTTTGAATCTTTAATTGTAATGCTCATTGTATAATCAGTTCCCATTGCGACACTCTTGCCGGATATATTTTCAATTGTGATATCGGCAACCAAAAATTTCTTACCGCTTTTTGCATCGGAATCATTAAACTCAATAAATCTGTGGAGCTTAATCTTTACTTCGTCGTTTTTTAATTCTGAGATAACAGCATTTTTATTTTGGGAATATCCTATAGATACAGCAAATACCGTAAGCAGAAATATTATCAGTGATGTTTTCATATTATTGTACTCCTCTGTTCAAATTTTTTTTAATTGCTTATGTATGTTTAAAAATTATTCTTTTCAATTTCAATTTATTTAATAATGTCGAATCAAACTGAATGCAATTATCATTCCGAGAATGAAATTTGATTATGGCAATAATTTAAGTATTTCTAAATACTTTTGATTGTTTTTAGAGCACAATTGAAGAGTAAAGAATACACAAGTAAAGCAGACTCAACAAACATGCTGTAACACGGATTTAAAGCGATAAGTTTTGTTACTAAAAATCATCATAACTAAATTGCGCGCAATATTTTTTGAAAGGATAGACTGTGGAACAAACAGGAACAATGCAAAAACTAAAGTCTGGTTTTCAGCAGTCATTCTGGGTTGCAAATGGAATGGAGCTATTTGAAAGATTAGCTTATTACGGACAGGCAACTATCCTTAGCGTTTTCCTGCGAGATCATCTTAAGTTTGATGAAGTAGAGGCAGGGCAGCTTTCCTCAATCTTTGGCGGATTGATTTATTTTCTTCCAATATTTGCTGGCGCGCTTGCAGATAAATTTGGATTTAAGAAAGCTTTTTCATTTGCCTTTTTTGTTCTTGCAATAGGCTATTTTTTAATTGGTTCAACGGGAATGACAGCTTTCTCCGGCTGGTATTCTGATACAAATCTTTTCTTAATCTTATCAATAATATTAATCTTTACGGCAATTGGCGGGTCATTTATCAAACCAAGTGTGCTTGGCACAGTTGCTCTAACCACAACACCTGAAACAAAATCACTTGGCTATGCAATTTATTATTGGCTTGTAAACATTGGCGCAGCTATTGGTCCATTGTTAGCTTACTTTGTTAGAGACTCATTCGGAATTGAATTTGTTTACCTTGTTTCAGCCGCAAGCTGTACATTAATGTTTTTTACAACACTCTTTGTCTTTAAGGAGCCCGCAGCTAAGGTAGCGGAAAAAAGAGAAGACATTGTTACTGTTGCAAAAAATTTAGTTACAGTAGTAAAGAATATTAAATTTATGTTTTTCTTGATGTTGTTTGCCCTGTATTGGATAGTATTCTGGGAATTTTTTATTGTGATTCCATTTTATGTTTCTGATTATATTTCACCTGATGCTCCAATAGAATTAATTCTATCGGTCGGTGCTTGGACGATTATACTTTTACAAATTCCTATCAATAGATTTACAAAAAACATTCCCACGCCAACGGCGATTATGATTGGATTTGTATTTGCAGCTTTAAGCTGGTTTTTATTGTACTTCGCACAGATAGCAGGTATCACAGTAGGCATCGGATTAATCATTGCAACAATATTTATTTTTTCTGTTGGAGAACAAACTCAGGCGCCAAGATTTTATGAATATCTTGCCGATCTTGCACCTAAAGGGCAAGCAGCATTATTTCAGGGATTTGCATTTCTTCCAATTGCAATCGCATGGTTAGTCGGTGGTACTTTTGGCGGATGGCTTTATCAAACATTTGCAACAACAGCAAAGCAGCCGGAAATAGTATTTCTTGTAATAGGTTTAGTTGGCGTTCTTGGTGCTGTTTTGATGTTTGTTTACAATACTTTTATGAAAAAATTGTAATAACAAAAATTCGTTCTGACTGAAGTAAAAATCCTTCTTAATTTGATAAATTTGCCTCGGTCAGAGTGATATTTTTCACGTTTTTCCACTGAATCCTTTTCTTAAATTACTTATCAAACTAATTACAAAATTGAAGGCTTATGACAACAGAACAAATTTTACTATTTGCATTTATTGCACTTATAGTCTATTACGTTGGTAAAAAGATTTATTTAATAAAAACGATAAAACAGTACACACCCGCTGATGCTTCGGCAAAAGTAAAAAAAGAACGCAATGTTATTTTTCTTGATGTGCGAACTGAAAAAGAGAGAAAGCAAACGGTTATTAAAGGCTCTTATCATATTCCGGTAACTGCCATCAAAGACAGAGAGCAGGAATTGAAAAAATTTAAAGATGCAGAAATAATTTGCTATTGCCATACAGGAAACCGAAGCTTAACGGCAGCATCTAAACTTAAAAAAATGGGATTTAATGCAAGTAACCTTAGTGGAGGAATGATTCGATGGAACGCATCAGGTTTGAGATAATATTAAAATGGGCTAAGCGCATTTTACCAGTTGTTGGCGGCGCAATTGCAGGGTATTCTTACTATTATTATATAGGATGTAATGGAAGCTGCCCAATTTCGGGTAATCCATTTATCAGTACTGCGTATGGCGCTTTTGCAGGATTTCTTTTTGTTGATTGGAAATCCATTTTTAATAAAAATAAAAAAGAAGAAACAAAGGATAACTATTAATGAAATATGGATTTTCTAAAACCACCGATTACACTTTTGAACAAGCAATTGAAAAAGTAACGGAAGAACTTAAGAAAGAAGGTTTTGGTGTTTTAACTACAATTGATGTAAAAGAGACACTAAAGAAAAAAATTGATGTTGATTTTAAGAAGTACACAATACTCGGCGCCTGCAATCCCAAACTTGCACATAGCGCTTTACAGGCTGAGGAAGAATTGGGACTGCTTTTACCTTGCAACGTTATTATATATGAAAAAAATGAAAAGACTGTGGTTTCTATTTTTGATCCAAGGGTGATGACTTTGGTAATTGAAAATCCCGAGATGAAGTCGGTGGCAGAAGAAGTAAAAAATAAACTGGAAAAAGTATTAGCGGCTGTTTAGCAGTCATTCTCGTGAAAGCGGGAATCCGAAGAGAATATTAGATTCCGGGTCGAGCCCGGAATGACAGATAAAAAAGAAAATAAAAATAATAAGAAAGGCAAACAAATGACCGAACAATTAACAAAAGAAACTTTTTTAACTAAAGTTTTTGATTACGAAAAAAACAAAGATTGGAAATTTAATGGTGAACTTCCTGCAATAATAGATTTCTGGGCCCCTTGGTGCGGACCTTGCAGAATGGTTGGGCCGGTTCTCGAGGAATTGTCCGAAGAGTATAAAGGAAAAGTTAACATTTATAAAGTTAACACCGATGAAGAGCAGGAACTTGGCTCTGTATTCGGAATAAGAAGCATTCCTTCTATACTTTTTGTTCCATTGGAAGGACAGCCAAAGATGGCTGTTGGTGCGCTTCCTAAAGAATCTATAAAAGAAACTATTAATAAAGAATTATTAGTTGCAGTTTCTTAACTCCTCTTAATAAGTCAAAAATTATTAAACGCATTCCGATAACGGGATGCGTTTTTTCTTTTAAAATTTTATTTGGTCTTTTCAAAAGATAAAGAACATATTTGTCACTTCGACCAACGGGAGAAGTCTTGTACTCTAAATAAATTTCTTAGCCGTATACTTCTTCGAAAAACTATATTAATTCTTCCTAAAAAATTAGTATATCTAATTTTATCAACAAGTAAAAATGTTCTACCATAATCACCGAAGCAGCATAACTGAAGGAAAAATTTATTCGATTATTTAACTATTTTACAATTACCGAATGTATTTATGACGGTATAATTTTTGAAAATTTATGGATTATTTGAAACTTTTGTGAGTAATCAACATAATGCTTAAGAATTAAATTTAAGGAATCTATTATGAGAAAAAATTTAATATTATTAACAATTACCTTTTTTATAATAATTGGATGTTCATCCGCACCGGAACTTGTTTCTGATCTAAAACAAGTTACATTTTTAACCAACGGTATCTGGTTGGGTATGCTGCCATGCGCTGATTGCGAAGGAATTGATTATCAGATTAATTTAAAAAACGATTATACGTTTAAACAAAAATCAGTTTATAAAGGTAAATCAAAAGAGATTTTTATTGATGAAGGCAGATGGGGTTTTGTTTCAGATTCTGTAATTGCAGTATCCGGTAACGAAGAGAACAAAATGTTTCTAATCCAGCAAAACCACTTGGTTATGCTCGATCAGGATGGAAATAAAATTGAATCCTCATTTGAAGAAAGATATCATTTAAGTAAAGATGATGGTACAGTAAAAGTAACAATACCCGTTAAACCTGTTGAAGAAGTTGTGGAAATGAATTTGACTTATTATCAAGAAAAGTTTTTAAGTGGTGTTGATTTTATTGCAAGAGGCAACGAACCCAACTGGACTCTCGAAATTGATTTCGAAAAATCAATGAGCTTTGCAGCGATGTATGATATAAAAGTAAACACTCCTGCGGTTGAAGGAATAAAAGCACAGGATTCTGATGTTACTTTGTACACAGCAAAAACAGATAGCGGCGAATTAGTAATTACTGTTATCAAAGATAAGTGTCAGGATAACATGTCTGGAGAATATTTTCCTTACAAAGTTAGGATTGAAGCTAAAAGTCCTACTGATTCCAGCTATAAAACATTTGAAGGATGTGGGAGATATTTATATGATTTACGTTTATATGATATTTATGTAATGGAAGAGTTGACGGGCTTTAATTTGAAAAAAGAAAAACTAATGAAAGGTATGCCGACATTTGAATTTAATTTAACCGATATGCGTTTTGGCGGACATGCAGGATGTAACAGTCTTTCCGGAAGTATTAATGTTGTTGGCAACAAAATTACATTTGGTAGTTTAATAGGTACACTAATGGCCTGTCCAAATATGAAAGTTGAACGAGCAGTTATTGAAGCATTGAATCAAAAAACAGTTACATATAATATTGATAAAATGAAACTTACAATTGTAAGCGGAAAAACTAAAATGGTTTTGCAGAAGGTGGATTAGGCAATTAAAAATTTAAAAAATAAAATATTTTCAAGGGCACGAAAGACGTGTCCTTTTTTTGTGCTATAAGCAACTACAACACCATCTTCACAAACTCATTTGCCTTAAGCTTTGTAAAAATTATATCACGAATCACTTCCGACGTTACAAATACTTTTAAGTTTAAACTAAAATAATTTCCTTTAGAGCTTACGTTGGAAGAAGAAATTTTATAGTCCATTCCATCTACAGCAAGCTCGATTGCTTTTATCATTTCAGAAGCATCAGTTCCGATTACTTTATAATGCCAATTGCAAGGATATTCTATATTTGGTTTATTGCTGTTTGAATCTAAAAGCATTTTAAATGAAATATTTATTGTATATAAATTTAATATCTGATGTAAAATTAGAAAGGTCATTTCGAAGGATTCGCCGCGGCGAACTCGACTGAGAAATCCGAGACACTACTGCGTATAAGATTTCTCCCTTTGGTCGAAATGACATTAACACATCTTACCCAACTTACGTTGGAATTTTAAACTATTTATTATCCTTCCTTATTAACTAAAAACACTCCAAATGTAATTATCAATCCGCTTAATATCATAAACAAAGTAATATCTTCTTTAAGCAAAATCCAGGCGGCAATCACCGTTACAAATGGTTCAAAGTAAAGATAAGCGCCCACCTTTGCCGATTCCATTTCGCGTAAGGCATAAGCCCAGATTACATAAGCAACACCGCTGCAAAGTAAACCTAAAAATAATACTGCAATCCATCCTACGGCGGAAAGATTTATAACAGATTTTATTGTGCTATCATTAATTGTAAATGGAACTATGATGATTGCCATCATTATAAACAGATAAAGTATTGTCATCACAGGCGAATAGTTTAAAGATATTTTTTTATTCACCATTGAATAAATTCCCCATGTAAACGCACTGGTAAGGACAAGCAAATCACCCTTGTTTTTAATAAGATCAATTTTTGCAGGATTTCCATTTCCAACAAGCATTAACAAACCAAATGTTGCGACAATTATTCCTGTTACTTTTAATGCGTTTAGTTTTTCTTTAAAGAAAAACAATCCAAGCAAAGCCATAAAAATTGGTGCTGTGCCAATTATCCATCCTGTGTTTGATGCCGTTGTAAATTTCAATCCCGTTACCTGAATCCATAAATGAAAAACTGCTATCAATGCAAGAATTAAAATGTAGCCATGGCTTTTAAGGTTAATTGAGAAATCTCTTTTCTGTAGTAATGCAATTATAAGTAAAAGAGAAATTGCAAGAATTAATCTCATTGAAATTATTGTTTCGGGAGTTAGTTCATCAAGCAAATATTTTGTTGCAATGAATGATGCGCCCCAGAAGATAATTGCTAAAAGCGGTAGCCAGAATATGTAAGATTTTGTTTTGATAAAAAAATATCGAAAAGCATTTATTAGTAAATTAATATCATTTGGTCATTTCGAGGAGTTCTGCGACGAGAAATCTTTTTACATATCGTTTAAGATTTCTCCTTTCGCTTGAAATGACTTTTAAAAAAAACTTTAGTTTAATTAGACTTTTCTGTTTTCTTAGCTGAGGAGTAATTCATTAAATCATATTGAATTTCTTTACCTGGCATATCCATCTTCACAATTTCTACTCCTGCATCTGAATAAAACTGTGTTGCAAGAGTATCATGAAAATCAGAAAATACTACCACGCGCTTTATTCCTGCCGCGATAAGTGCTTTTGCACATGTTGTGCATGACATATTTGTAATGTATGCTGTTGATCCAACAATGTTAACGCCGTGTTTTGTCGCCTGCACAAGTGCGTTAATCTCAGCATGATTTGTACGTACACAATGATTATCCACAATCAAACATCCATCATCTTCGCAATGCGGCTGACCAGGCAGCGAACCATTATATCCTGTTGCAAGCACAAATCTATCTTTTACTAGAACGCATCCGCAGTGCATACGCGGACAGGTTGCACGCTCTGAAGCAAGCATTGCAAGTTTTAAAAAATATTCATCCCAAGTAGGTCTTTTGTTATCTGCCATCAAGTTTTATCCGAAAATGTAATTAAAAATTAATATGAAAATTTATTGTTGTGCGAGACAAATATATAGAGGTGAATGATTAAAATAAAAAGTTTATAAAACTATTTTACTTTATAGGACCATCTTTCTTTGCTGCGCATTTTTTTAGCAGCTCTTTTATGGTGATGGC
>JBBQSH010000153.1:0-7727 GCA_038214015.1 Ignavibacteriales bacterium
AGTTTATTTCTATAAAGTATCCCTCAATAATTCTACATCAGGAAAGAGTTATATAAGTAACGTTGGAAAAATGATCCTTCTTAAGTAATTACTAAAAGCGAAGGGCTGAAAAATGCTCTTCGCTTTTTTATAATCTTAAGTCAAAAAAATGGATATTAAAATGAAGCAAATAAATACCATGACAACATCTCTCATATCTTTTACTGCAAAAGTATTGACCACATTTATTTTTTTTATTGTCCTTTCTGTAAATCTCTATTCTCAAACTTCAGGCAAACTTGTTGGAAGAGTTACCGATGAAAGCGGGGAACCGTTAATTGGTGCAAACGTAATTCTTGATGGCACAACAATGGGTGCTGCTACAGATTTAGAAGGTTACTACAGCATAATAAATGTTCGTGCAGGAACTTATACTGTACGGTTTAGATTTTTAGGTTATAAAACTCGGGTTGTAGAAAATATCAGAGTTTCTGCTGATCAGACAACAACATTAGATGCAGTATTAGAATTAGAAGTTATAGTGGGAGAAGAAGTTGTAGTCATCGCCCAAAAATCTTTGGTTGAATACAATCAAACAAGTTCCGTGTCATCTGTAAACAAGGATGATATTAAAAATCTACCGGTTCAAAGTTTAAGTGAAATTGTGAATTTGCAAGCCGGTGTTATTGATGGTCACTTTAGAGGCGGTAGAATTGGAGAAGTTCAGTACCAGGTTGATGGTGTTACGGTAAATAATCCATTCAGCAACAGCTCGATGTTAGAGATCGATCGTTCTGTTATTGAAGAAGTTCAGGTTATCAGCGGAACGTTTGATGCAAAATATGGTCAGGCAATGTCCGGTGTTGTAAATACAGTTTTAAAAACCGGAACTGAAAAATTTGAATATTCACTTGAAACTTATTTAGGTGATTATTTTACGACAGATACGGATCGTTATCCGTCTAATGACAATTATAATCCTACTACAATTCAGAACTATCAATTATCGTTAAGCGGACCAACAGGATTACCACAAACAACATTCTTCGTTAACGGAAGAAAATATCTAAATGACGGGTATATGTTTGGAACAAGAAGATTTACTCCGTTTGATGAAAATAATTTTGAAAATCAGGTCTACAATCCTACGGGCGATGGTGAACTAGTAAATATGGGTACGTCTGATGAGTGGAACGGACAGTTTAAAGTTACAAATCAAACAATTGAAAATTTACAATTCAACTATCAGTTATCTTATAATTATGCAGAACGTACGGGTTATAATCATGCATTCCGTTTAAATCCTGATGGGATAAAAACAAATTATACCACTTCACTTAGTCATGGATTGGCTTTGACTCATACACTTTCGCCGGAAATGTTTTATAAAATAAATATCAGACAAAATTTATTTGAGTATGATGATTATAAATATGAAGACCTTTACGATCCGAGATATTTAGAAGCCGGTGAACCAAAGAGCGATGCAAATTATGAAGATGGAGCGATTGTGCAGGGTGTTGATCTTGGCAGATATAAGCAAAAAACAAATTCTTTAATTATAAAAGGCGATTATACCTGGCAGGCAAATAGATTTAATATGATTGAAGCTGGTATTGAAGGACAATATTCAGATATTCTTTTTGGACCTCCGGGATTTTTTGTTTCAACATTTGTAGATAGTCAGCAGGTGTTACAACCTTACTATCAATATCCCAAACAACCCGGATTGCAATCATATTATCCAAAGCAATTTGCAGTATATCTTCAAGACAGACTTGAACTTGGAGATTTGGTTGTTAGAGCAGGTTTACGTTATGAATACTATGATGCTGCTGGACAAGTGCCGAGTAATTTGCAAAATCCTGCAAACTCAATTGAAGGGGCACCAACTTCAACTTATGTTTCAACTACTCCCAAAACGGCACTTGCACCCAGACTTGGTTTAAGTTTCCCATTGACCTCAGCCGCATCCGTTTACTTTTCTTACGGACATTTTTATCAGATGCCAGCATTGGATCTTTTATACAGCAATGCTGATTATTCGATACTTGAAGATTTACAAGCAGGCGGAGTAAGTTACGGTGTTATGGGTAATCCGGATTTAAAACCTGAATTTACAATTCAGTATGAATTCGGACTTAAGCAATCTGTTTCAGATTTTCTTGGTATTCAACTTTCATTTTTTTATAAAGATATTCGAGATCTTCTTGGTGTTGAATTTATCAGCACATACACTGCAGCAGAGTATGCAAGATTTGCAAATACAGATTTCGGAAGTGTTTACGGATTTACTTTATCACTTTTTCAAAGAAATCTTGGTTACTTCAATACTTCAGTAGATTATACACTTCAATTTGCTCAAGGTAATTCAAGTGATCCTAGAGAAACTGCTAATAGAGCAGAAGCTGGTGCTGATCCTCGTCCCAGAAATTTAGCTTTTAATTGGGATCAGACACATACGTTAAATCTTTCGGCTATCTATGCTGTTCCAAATGATTATTCAGTGAGCGCAATTTTTAGATTTGGCAGTGGGCAGCCTTATACCCCTGAAATGGGGACAGGCTTTGGTGCAAATTTAGAAACTAATTCCGGAAGAAAAGAAAGTTACTTTTTACTTGATCTAAGAGCAGAAAAATATTTTGACCTTGATTTTATTAATCTGAGTGTTTTTTTAAGAATGTTTAATGTACTTAATTCAACTTTTGTTAATGGATTTGTTTTCAATTCTACAGGAAGTCCGGATTATACTTTAAATCCAGCTTCCAACCGGGCGGCACTTTACGATCCATCAAGATATTATCAACCGCGTAGAATTGAATTCGGCATTTCTTTGAGGAGCAATTAATTATGAAGAAAATAAACACATTAAAAATTCCAACTCTATCTGCAGGTTTAGTAAAAGTATTAAATTTAACATATCTGATACTTCTACTAACAACAATAATAATTTCGCAAGCCACAGCACAAATTTTACCGGATCCCGTTCCACCGGAATGGAGAGGAACAATCGATGCAGAAAGAGAAGGTATGCATGATGCAAATCTTATTAGAACAGTTTTTCTTAATTACGGAATGGTAGGAGATTACCCTGCAGATCCAGGGAATGTTGATCTTTCAATATTTCATTCCGTGGAAATTCCTAAAGGCTCTGGTGAAAATTACAGCGATGGGACAACTCCATTTGTGCTTGCAAATGTTACTATGGTAAATGGAAACCCTGCATTTATTATGGAAACGGGTTATCGTGAAAGACAGGGAACTAGCCCAATAACTACTAAAACTATGCGCTTTGAACCTCGATTCGGATATTTTCAGATTGATCCGAATATTAATAAAGGCAGATCTTCTGCAATTAGTAACGACCCAAGGACCTGGCCGGACGAATGGTATGATAAACTTGATGATGCTGATGACCCGGGCTGGAGCGGCTACTGGAATGGTTTCTTTGGTAAAGCTCCAAAAGCTGATCAAGAAAGTTTTGTGGTTTATGATGATAATTTTTATGACGCCTGGAATTATTTTCCTGATAGCAGAGATCCTACAAGACGAGGTCTTGGAATGCGGGTTGAGCAAAGAGGATTTCAATGGGCAAACCCGCAAGCAGGATTGGTAATTTTCTTTCACTATGATATTACAAATGAGAGTACAACTTCCTACGACAACAATGTTATATTCGGTCTATACATGGATTCAGGTGTCGGAGGTTCTGCACTTGGTCCTGATGGAATTTATGAATCGGATGATGACAATGCTTTTTTCGATAAAGAAGCAGGACTTAATCTTGTGTATACTTGGGATAATTTTGGTAATGGGTATATCGGGCCCACTGGTTACCTTGGCTACTCTTACTTAGAAACGCCGGGCAATGCAGTTGATGGTGTTGACAATGATGAAGATGGAATTTGGGATGAGAGAAGAGATAGTGGTCCAGGGCAACAGATAATTGGACAGGTAGCAATATTGAATTATGTAACTGCTAATTATGATCTAACAAAGTTTGAAACGTATTATGGTGGTCCGGTTACCGAGAGACCTGCGTATATTGAAGGTGTCTGGTGGACTGGTGACGAAGATCTTGATTGGGTAGCTGAATATTATGATACAGGTACTGATGGAATTTTTGGAACAAATGATACCGGTGAGGGTGATGGCGAACCCACAAACGGTGAAACCAATTTTGATAAAACAGATATTGATGAATCAGATCAGATTGGTTTAACAGGATTTAAATTAAACAGAATTAAAGCCGGTGCAGGAAACCCAAGTACAGTCGTAGATAACATTGTATTTTTTGATGATGGTAAACAGTGGCCAAAAAGATTATATAACATCTTTACAAATCCGGATAGTTCATTTGATGTTCCTCTTGCACTTAACTATAATATTGGTTTTCTTTTTGCATCGGGACCATTTTATTTAGCTGCTGGAAACAGGGAAAGGTTTAGTCTTGCATTAGGTTTTGGAGCCAACCTTAGAGAATTAAAAGTTACAACTAAGGTTGTACAGCAAATTTACAAAGCTAATTATCAATTTGCTGTTCCGCCTCCAATGCCAACAGTACATGCATTTACAGGTGATGAATTTGTTACGCTAACCTGGGATAATGCAGGTGAGCGTGCATTTGATCCAATTACTAATAATAATGACTTTGAAGGTTACCGTGTTTATCGAAGTACAGATCCTTCATTCCTGGATCCACAGGTGATTTATACAGGAACGGGAACCAGACCGTTTGCTTTAAAACCTATTGCACAGTATGATTTGATAAATGGCATCGCTGGATTTTCAACTACTACTGTAGAAGGTATTGCATATTTTCTTGGTGAAGACACAGGTATTAAACATACTTTTAAAGATACAACTGTAGTAAACGGACAGAGGTATTTTTATGCTGTTGTTTCTTATGATCGAGGAGTTGATTCTTCTCAGATATATCCTTCTGAAAATGCAATTACTGTTAGCCAAACTTTACGAGGTGGAACAATACTTCCACAAAATGTTGTTGAGGTTTATCCAAATCCACCATCAGTTGGATTCCAGGATGCACAGACTTTAAATCTTGTACAGAGTGAAGGAAGAGGGTCGGGAGAAGTTAGTTTGCAAGTCCTAAATTCAGCAGTCGTTCCGGAAAATCATACCTTTGCTTTAAAGTTTGATAATCCACCTGATAGCGTTCGTGCACAGTCCTATTATTTAGTGGATGAAACAGTTAACGACACTTTGTTTACTCTCGGTGAAGATTTCGACGGATTAGGAGCAGGACCTTCAGGAAGCGGAATTCTTCCAATCGTTTTCACAAGATCTGTAACTGAAATTGATAGTCAAAACACAGGTATGATTTCAGGCAGCGGAACAAATATTCCATTGAAGATGAGATACTCTGATGTACTGCCAATTAATTTAAGGAGACCCGGATTTCCTGAAAACATTGATGTAGTATTTAGTGATGTTGTAATTGATACCTCGCTGGCGGATCCCATAAACTTTATACCCGCAAGACCAGTTAAGTTTACTGTAATTGCAAAGACTGATAACGGGGATCAGAAATTAAAATTTACTTTTTATGGAGGGAGTAACGGCACTAATGGAATTTTAGATGCTCACGGAGATTATATTTCTATACTTACTGCAGCAAATGAAACTCCAACACTGCGTAAAGCAACCTGGAGATTAGAAGTTGATTCCGCTGGCTTAAATGGAGTGCCAATAATTCCACCAACTATAAATGATAAATATGAATTGAGATTATTTTTCCCATATTCCAGTCTGGATAAATTTACATTCTTAACTAAAGCACAGTACATAGATCCTAATCTTGCCAAGCAGCAATTTGAAACTGATCCGTATGTGGTTCCAAATCCTTATGTAGGAGCTGCAAGCTTTGAACCCCAAAGATTTGCTGTTTCAGGGAGAGGTGAGAGAAAAATTGAATTCAGAAATCTTCCTGCAAATTGTAAAATCAGAATTTATACAGTGACAGGTGAGTTTGTAAAAGATTTAGCCCACGATGGAAATATCAACGAAGGAATTATTACTTGGGATTTGCGCAATTCGAGTAATCTGGAAATTGCACCCGGACTTTATATCTATCATGTTGATGGACCAGGTGTCGGTACTTTCATTGGCAAATTTGCAATAATTAAATGATGAAGGTGAAACAATGAAAAAAATATTAATACTAAATACTAAAGTTGCTTCAGCCTGCTTTCTTATCATTTTATTATTTGCAGGACAAAACTTTGCACAAAATAAAACGGGTACAACAATCGGACAATTTCTAAAAATTGAACCAAGTTCCAGAGTAGTTGCTTTAGGTAATGCAGGGGCATCACTTTCGGGAGAAATCTCAAACATATTTTATAACCCCGCAAGCTTAGGAAGATTGCAAGGCACTGATATCCAATTTACATTTAACAAATGGCTTGCTGATATAACTTATAATTATATGGCTGCAGGAATTAATGTTGAAGGTGTTGGAACTTTTGCATTAGTTGGTACATTACTTAACTCCGGTGAAATGGATGTTAGAACAGTTGAAAATCCATTAGGAACAGGAGAGAGGTTTACTGTTAACAATCTTGCACTTGGCGTAGGATACGGTTTGATGTTAACTGACAGAGTTTCTGTTGGTTTACAAATCAATTATATAAATGAATCTATCTGGCACAGTTCATTAAGCACATTCGGACTAAACTTTGGAGTTCAATATGAAGTTGTTGAAGGTGGATTAACTCTTGGGGCAAGCGTATCAAACTTTGGAACAAGTGCCGCTTATGATGGAAGAGATCTTTATCTGGATTATGATTTTGATCCCGATAAATATGGGGATAACGATAAATTGCCTGCAGAGCTAAGAACCGATAACTATAATTTGCCCACTATATTCAGAGCAGGAGTTTCATACTGGTTTGATTTTGGTGAAGATTACAAATTGCTTGTAGCTGCAGATGCAGTGCATCCAAATGATAATGATCAATATTTAAATCTTGGAAGTGAATTCAATTTGCTAAAGATAATTTCAATTCGTGCTGGTTATAGAAATTTGTTTATGCCCGATGCTGAAGGCGGATTGGTTCTCGGCGGTGGTGTTCAAACCAACTTTAATGAAACTAACAATATCCGATTTGATTATGCTTATGCTGATTATGGCAGATTGGCTGAGACGCATCGTATTACTTTAAGTGTTGGATTTAGATAAATTAAATGGAACGGTATATGAATCAACACTTTGAAACTAAGACAATTAAATTATTACTTGTTGCAGTATTTCTGTTTGTTGGATGTAATCCTCAGCAAAATCAAATTGTTTTTAAATCAAATGGAAAAGTTGACTATACTCTCTCTTATAGTGATGAAAAACTTTTAGATTCAATTCAATACCGTTCCTTTCTTTTTTTTAAAGAGCAGTCTAATTCTGTAAATGGATTGGTAAAAGATAGAAGCGCAAGCTGGGCACCAGCAAGCATTGCTGCAATCGGATTTGCTTTGCCATCTTATGCTGTTGGTGTTGAAAGAAAATGGATATCTCGTGATGAAGCCGCAAGGATTACACTAAATACTCTAAATTTCTTTTTAAACTCAGTTCAAAGTTCTGATACAAATGCAACAGGGTATAAAGGTTTTTACTATCACTTTTTAGGAATGAACTCCGGTACGCGTGAATGGAATTGTGAACTTTCTACGGTGGATACAGGCTTGCTGATGATGGGGATTATCTTTGCGAGAAATTATTATAATCTTGATAA
>JBBQSH010000154.1:0-7605 GCA_038214015.1 Ignavibacteriales bacterium
ATAAGACCATTGCCTAAAGAATTAATTTATGGAAGTGATAAATCGCAGATTACAATTAAGATAGCTCAGGAAAACTTATCAAGGCTTCCTTTTTCAGAATCTATTGAGTTAGCTGCCCAGCCATTCCAGCACATTAAACAATTTGAAAATGGAGTACTTATCACAAACCCGCCTTACGGAATTAGATTAGGTCAAAGAGAAGATGTTGAAGTTCTTTACAAAGATCTTGGGGATTTTATAAAAACAAAGTGTAAAGGAACAACAGCTTTCATTTACACAGGCGAACCAACACTTAGAAAACATATTGGACTTAAGACCTCGAAAAGAATTCCCTTAGTAAATGGAAAACTTGAAGGAGTGCTTTTACAAATTGACAGCTATGAGGGAAGTAAAAAAGCAAAGTATCAAAACAAATAATAAAAATATCCCTAACTTTAGACGAAAGTTGCTGATCATAGTAAAATTATTTGTTCAGTACTATTTAGATCTGATATCTCATAAGTCATTAAGAATTCCTCTCAATTGCGGTAAACCTAAGTCTATTTTCTTTATTCTGTGTATAGAAAATAAATTATTTATCTAATTTTAAATATTTTAATTAACTATTCATTCGAGAAACAATGAAACCAAAATATCTGCTCATTATTTTTTTAATTCTATTTGTTTACTCAATCATTGCATTAAACTCGATTTCGCCAATGTGGTTTATAAAGTTAAGATGGGAAGCTCTTGGAATATCGTTAATATTCCTATGCGCATATTTCATACTTAGAGTAAAACAAAGCCAGAATAAAGAATTTAGAAAACGATCAATTAGTATTGGAATTGCTTGTGCAGTTTTATTGGTTATTTTGATGATGAATCTGATTCAAAATAGCGAAGGGCTATGGGTCTTCTTTATAAAAACTTTTTTTGTTTTTATGATAGGGGGTACTATCGGACTTTTTATTTCTGAAATAATACAATGGGGAATAGTTTCTTTTAAAAAAGATTGAAGTAATATTTTGAATGGCTGAAAAGTGTTTGATAAAACACAATGATCTCCATAGAGAAGAATTAATAATTCTTGAACTATTTTTAATAAAACAAATATGGCCACTAAAAGTGACCACATCTGTAATTGAGTACTATTGATTTTTTCTGAATTTGATCGATAATTGGAATACAAAGTAAACCAGAGATAAAGCCCCTGCAGCAAATAAGGTATCACCGAATGCTCTTAACCATCTTAGCGTTTGCATTAAATCTGTTTGTAAAAATTCTGCACTTCTTGCATACCAATATCCATCTTTTACTGAAGCGTAAGTTTGCATTAATCCAACCGGTAATAGACTGAATGTAACCATTGTAAATAAACCGATATTTATTAACCAGAAAGCCCACTTAATTGGTTTTTCATTCCATTCTAAATCTGGACGCAAACCTCTTAACGAAAACAACATCAATCCTATACCTAACATACCATAGACTCCGAACAATGCTGCATGAGCGTGAACCGGTGTTGTATTTAATCCTTGCATATAATAAAGTGCTATCGGAGGATTGATCATAAAGCCGAAAATCCCTGCACCGAGCAAATTCCAAAATGCAACAGCAACAAAAAAGTTTATAGCCCATTTATATTTTGTAACCCATTTAGTGGCTCTTGATAACTTTATATTTTCCCAGGCTTCATAACCAACAAAAACTAAAGGTACAACCTCGAGCGCACTAAATACTGATCCAAGTGCAAGAACAACCATTGGTGTACCGGAAAAATATAAATGATGCAAAGTGCCGATGATTCCACCGCTTAAAAAAATTGTTGCAGAAAGTACAGTTGCTTTGCCCGCAGTTTTTATTGAAATTAAATTTAACCGTGCAAACAGAAATGCAACAACAACAGTAGCAAAGACTTCAAAGAATCCTTCAACCCAGAGATGCACAACCCACCAACGCCAATATTCCGCAATGGCAAGGTTAGTATGTTTACCATACATAAGTGCAGCCCCATAAAATGAGGCAATTGCGATTGTTGAAATTAGGAATAAAGTAAGTATAGGTTTTTGTTCATCATTTTTTCTTAGAGCAGGCATTATTGCACGCCACATTAAAAATAACCAGAGGAATAAACCAATCAAAAGCGCAATCTGAAAAAATCTGCCAAGATCAATATACTCATAACCGCTATGTCCAAAATAAAACCAAAAATTATCCGGAAGTAAATGTTTTACACTTAACCATTCACCAGCCATTGAACCGAGTACAACAATTAACAGGGCAATAAAAAGAATATTAACACCAATTTTTTGTCCCTTTGGTTCAACACCGCTGACTGCGGGCACAATATATAATCCTGCAGCAAGCCAGGCAGTTGCAATCCAGAATATTGCTAACTGAGTGTGCCACGTTCTTGTAATTACATACGGAAGGATTTCTGCGAGAGGAAAACCATAAAATGCACCACCTTCAACTCCATAATGAGCTGTTATAACCCCAAGAAATATTTGTAATAAAAACAAGCCTGAAACAACCCAGAAATATTTTAAGACTGCTTTTTGTGATGGTGTTATAACAGCACCAAGCAAGGGATCATCTGTAGGAAAATCTTTGTGTTCAACCTGACCTTTTTGTTTAGCGTACCACAAAGCCATTATACCAATGCCGAGTAAAAGTATAATTATGCTTACGCCTGTCCAAACCACAGTATCTGCAGTTGGTTTATTATCAATTAAATCTTCGTGAGGCCAATTGTTAGTATAAGTTACATCATCATCTAATCTATTTGTTGAAGCAGCCCAGGAACCCCAAAAAATAAACGCATTAAATTTTCTTAATTTTTCAGGGTCACTTATAGTGTTTTTAGGTATTGCGTATTCATCTTTGCCGTTTGAAAAGACATCACTATAATGATTTACGTTTAGTTTTATTGCTTCATATCGAAGATCATCAATGGTAATAACGCCGGTGTTTACATCGTATGTGTTTGTTTTAAATATCTTAGTAACTTTTGATTTAATAGATGATTTTTCGGAATCTGAAAGTTGATTAAAATCTTTTTGATATAACTGTACCGCAAGAAAATTTTGTGTGCCTAAAATTTCTTTATGCAGCCAATCTGCTGTCCAATCAGGTGCAACATAGCTGCCGTGGCCCCAGACAGAACCTATTTGCATTCCACCCATTGCCTGCCAAATATTTTGACCGTCTTGAATATCGGATTTGGTATAAACCAGCTGACCATTTTGAGTGACTATTTTTTCCGGAACTGGCGGTTTCTCCTGATATATTCTTGTGCCAACCCAGCCCAAAACGGCAAAGGATACAATCATTACTAAAGAAAACCCAATCCAATATTTTTTCATTTCAATTCCTTTTATATGTACGAGAAATAATTTGATTCAATTTCAAATATCTATAGAGATAAAAGTTCATCTTCCATTAAAATAGCTTTTGGGAAAAGAATATTATTTTCGAGATGAATGTGAAGATGTAAATCTTCCTGAAATTCTTTCAACATTGATAAAGTGACTTTATATGTACTGCATCCATCCGTAGGCACAGTATAATTATCCGTAAGTTCTTCAATTTTTTTAAATCGATCACCTTCCGTACTATGTTCAGTCATCATCATCTGAATAGGATTGGTGACAGTTCCGAAGTGTGGCGTTTTTAATTTTTCATTTTTCTGCTGCGATAAAACCATTTGCCTTACATAAGGGAAAAGAATAAGTTCTTCTTTTTTCATATGCTGTGCCAACTCACCAGCTGAAGCCGAAAACATTTCCTGCACCTGGAATAATTCGGGATGATTAGTACCGTGAACGTTACAAAGTTTATTAAGAAAATTAATTAATTCAGGAGTTTTATTCAAGATATAACTATGGTGTTTAGCTTCAATATGATTTGCTAATAAATCAATTTGCCAATTCTGATAATCAAGTGAAGAATCAGAAGTTGCATTAAGTATCGATTTTATTTCGTTTGATAATTTTTCTGAGTCAATATTTTTTTTACGGCAAGCGTCATCAAATTGCACGTTTCCATTACAGCAAAAATCAATGTTGTAATTATTAAAAACAGTTGCGGTTCTATAATTATCTGCAACAATTTCCCCAATGGTTTTTTCATATAAGCTATTCATATTTGTTCCTTTTAGTTAATAAGATCAATTTTATTTGTTTCTATAGTAATGGCATTCATCGGACAAATTTCTATGCATTGAATAGCATTGAAACCTTTACACTGATTGCATATCTGCGGTACTATAAAAAAATGTACGGAGGAAAGAGGTTTAAACAATTTATTTTTGATACGCCAGGTTTTCTTTGGTTGAAAAATTGCTTTTGTAGGACAGACGGATGCACAAGCGCCACAGTTAATGCAATTATTTGTAATATTCATCTGCATTATAAAATTAAATCATCTCTTTTCTTAAATAACCACGATTAAAATTAGAATTGAATAGATGAAGAAAAATTGACTTAAGTCAGGTTTTGTAAGATTTGCGATAAAGTGCTTTTAAGAGGAAAGTATAAGTCATTTAACTAATTTCTTTAATCGATCAAAGTCTGAGATAAAGATTTTTTTACCAACAACTCTAATGATTTTATCATCCTGCAATTTTTTAAAGGTTCTGGAAAGTGTTTCTGTAATTGTGCCGATAAATGCAGCAAGAGTCGCTTTTGGAATAGAGAGTTTTATAAATGGTTCGGGTAATTTTTCTGTGCCAGATGATTTAACTTCATTTAATAAATATTTAGCTAACCGAACAGGAACTTTACTTGAATTTAGATTATTGACCTGGTTGATAAGTGATTTTAATCTTTTTGCAAAACCTGAGAGCATCTTAAGAGCCATATCAGAATCAGATTTTAAAAGGGCAAGGAATTTATCTTTTGGTATAAGCAGCGCAATACTTTCTTCAACTGCAACAGCATTAACAGGATAATTACCGCCATCAAATAAGGGAATATCTGCAAAAGCATTAAGCGGTTTTATTATATGCAATACCGATTCTTTTCCTTTAGGTGAGAGTTTGAAAATTTTGATAGTCCCCTTAAGCAGTATATAAAAACCTAAATAAAAATCATCTTCTCTAAAAATAATTTCGTTTTTTTTAAAATTTTTTATTTTACTGAAAGAAGAAATTTTACGCAGCTCATCAATACTCAATTCGGAGAATAAGGCAATACTTCTAAGAGTTTCTTTGTCATCTAATAAAACATCTGCCATATGAAATAAAGTAAATTGAATAAAGTTATTTTAAGTGTGCTTAATGATAGAACAAAAAAAGATTTAAAGAAAATAATTTTATTTTATTAAAATCATTTTTTTTGTAAAAGTTTTATCGTTTGATTGAAGAGAATAAAAATATATCCCGCTTGAGAGTGACTCTGCGTTGAAATCTATTTTGTGAAATCCTGTTTGCTGCATTTCGTTTAGCAGTGTTGTTACCTCATTTCCTAAAACATCATAAATCTTAAGAATCACAAAATCACTTTTTGGTAAATGCCAGCTAATGATTGTTGATGGATTAAATGGATTGGGAAAATTTTGGAATAAACTAAAATCACTAAGAATCTGGTTTTCATCCAGTAAGAGCCCTGATGGATTTGCAGGGAAGAAATATTCCAGCATTCGATCGAGACTTGCACGCCATAATCCCCAACTGTGTCCCTCGGGTCTCTCAAGCCAATCAAGTTCGCAATTGTTCCCAATTAAAAAATCTCTGAAGGATCTCAACTCAGGATAAATGCTCTCATAAGTGCCCCAGATAGAACTCCATTTAATATCTTTTATTGGACCGCTTGTAATCATAACTAAAGTCTCATAATTATTCGGCCAGAAAGCGGCTGAATGCAGCCCGCATAAACCAAATACCTCGGGATGATTGTAACTGATAAGAGCAGAAATATTTCCACCAAATGAATCACCAAGAACCAGCCTGTTATCTGAACTTGCAATTGTTTTGTAATTATTATCAATGTATGGTACAAGTTCATTAACAAAGAAAAGACGATATTGATTTCTTTTTGAAAAAGCATATTCTTCATTACGGTTATTGGGTGTAACGAAAACAGCAATAAGAGGTTTTATTTTATTACTATCAATAAGATTATCAATAACTTTTACTGCAGCACCAAGCGAGATATATTCTGCTCCATCCTGAAAGTACGCAGTAGGGTATGTTAGAGCAGACGAAGTATCATAACCAGGTGGAAGATAAATATTAAGCTGATAATTTACTGACACATTTGTACTAAAGATTGTTTTTTGTACAACCGTACCGTGCAAAATGTTAGGATTGTATTGAATTTCCCACGGCTGAACATATAAAGGCATTGCGAGTTCAGAGTTAGGACCAAAACCGCCAGCGCAAGTTTTAGGATTTTCAGGATCAAGTATCCAGTTACTTCCATTTAACACAAACTTATAATCTAACCGTGCATCCATTTCAAAAGCCTGAGATCGATACCAAAAATTTGTTTGAGAAAGTCTGGTAAGCGACCAGGCAGTTGCACTCCAGTTGTTAAAATCTCCTGCTGCCGTAACCATATTATAATTTCCAAGATAAATAAAATTAGCTGTTGAATCTTCTATAAAGGGAATACCTTCTGTCCTTGCGTAGATCATAAAGCTATCGACAGCGGCGTTTTTTTGCTGGACTGTTGACAAAGAATTAACGTGATTTATAAACTCTTGAAACTGGCTTTGTGAAATTGTGATTGGAGAGAGAATGATTAACAGGAGGTAAAATAATCTTTTCATAATTCTGACCGACTAATTCAAAAATGTTACACCAAAAATATTACTTAATTATTGCACATCAAATTACTAAATAAGCTTTAATATTTTTTATAATTTTAATCATGCATTTAAATCAAATGGATTAGGTCTATAATTACTCGGTATTTTATAGCCGGCTTTGTTAAAATGATATTAGACTTTCTATCAGCATTATAAATGGATTGATAAAATTGAAAGCGTTTGTTTTTTGTTAGGAACATTTTGGAATCTCGATTTAAGCAAAGGAGAGTATGTACTGACTCAGTACTTTAGTATCAGCGGGAATGAAAAAATAAAAAGCCCGAATACAAGTTGTATTAAGGCTTTTTAGTACACCCGACAGGATTCGAACCTGTAACCTTCTGATTCGTAGTCACACAGAATCTTTCGATTTTAGCGTGGTTTATAAACATTTTAGTATATACTTACCTTAGTGTCGACTTTAAATTGATAATTATTGTTAATTACTACAAACATAAAACTTAAAAAACGATTAATCCAATCCATTCGGATCATAATATTCAAAAAATTTACCACAAATTTTACACTTACATTTACGAGCTATTACAATATTATGTCTTGAATTTACAGAATGAGTTTCCTCAATCGTTTTTAAGTGCTGTTTACATTTATGCTGTTGAATAATTTCTGTTTTAACGAAATTATTGAAAAGCAGCTGTAAATCGTTGTTTGTTTGTTCCATTTTATCACCTTTTATTTATTGAATACTTAACAGGCACACTACCTGCAAAAAAAAACATTTTGCCCCTTAGCTACTGCACAAAACGATTTACTGAGTGAAAGCAAGTTGAAAAGTAATGCCGATAGCGGAGCGGT
>JBBQSH010000155.1:0-7581 GCA_038214015.1 Ignavibacteriales bacterium
TGGCATATACCAACTTTTGCACAGTTTCAAACATTGGCAGCTTCGGTGGGTAATGATGGGAATGCTTTAAAGAGAGAGGACCAAGGAAGCGGGGGTGGGATAGGTACAAACACAAGCGGTTTTTCCGCGTTGCTGGCGGGCTACCGTTTCTACAATGGTTATTTCTACAATTTAGGAGACTACACTTTCTTTTGGAGTTCTACGGAGGGCGATGCCACACTCGCATATACCCTTTACCTGTTCACCAATGATAGCGATATCTACTTAAGCTACGACTCCAAGGGAAACGGTTTTAGTGTGCGCTGCCTTAAGGATTAGGCTATTTGACAATTTGACTTAGCCCCCGTTAGGGGGCACGGTTTTAATGCTTTAAAAAAACCTCCGAGTCCCGAAAGCTTTCGGGACTCGGAGGTTTGGATGGAAAAAATGAAAAATAAATTAATTCTTTTACTAATCATCATTCTTTGTATTACTTCTTATCCACAAACAGTTAAAATTACAATTAGCGGGATAAAATACGGTAGCGCAAAGTTGTATTCTTTACAAGGTGAAAAAACTATTTTTATTGATTCGATTAATACTTCTGGTATTGATAATTTTAATTATACACTGGAACCAAATAAAACTCGCTCCGGTTTCTACCGCTTTACACTTAATAAAAATAAATCTTTGGATTTTATTTATTATAATGAAGAAATAGAAATAGAAACTGATGAGAATAATATCCTTGATAGTCTTAAAGTTATAAAATCTGAATCCAACAAAATTTACTATGAATTCATAAAACTCAACAAAGACTACATAACTAAATCAGAACTGCTTCAGCTAATACTTGCCCGTTACCCTAAGGAAGATGAATATTATCAAGCCACAAAAGAAAAACTAATTAAAGTTCAAGAAGAGTATTTGCACTTAGTAAATGTAACCGCGCAAGCTAATCCAAATTCATTTATTGCAAGGTATGTCAGGTCAGCTCAACTGCCAGTAGTTGATGTTGAGATTCCTTTTGAACAGCAGTTAACATATCTAAAAACAAACGCACTTGATAATGTAAACTTTTATGATGATGAATTGATTTACTCAGATGCATTTACAAATAAAACGATTGAGTACCTTACTTATTACAGAAATCCGCAACTGCCGATAGGTTTGCTTGAAAAAGAATTTGAATCTGCAATAGATACAATCCTAAACAAAGCCAAAGTGAATGAAATAGTTTACAAACATATTGTTGAATATCTGCTTGATGGTTTTAAAAAGTTCGGGTTTGATAATGTTATAAACTACATAGTTGAAAATTATGTAATTAAAGATGATATCTGTTTAGATGAAAAACTTGAAACAGCATTAGAAAGAAGAATACAACAATCAAAGAATTTTAAGATTGGCAGTACAGTTCCCAATATTACTATCTCAGATTCAACTGGTTTAATGATTGATTTGAATAAATTAAATGCTGATAAAACTTTAATCATCTTTTATGCAAGCTGGTGTCCACACTGCCAAACTCTACTTCCACAAATTTATGATGTATATAAAAACCAAAAAGAAAAAAAGTTTGAAGTATTGGCGGTTTCAATTGATACATCAGGAAATGATTGGTTGAACTTTGTGAGGAATAATAAACTCAACTGGTTAAATGTTTCTGATCTAAAAGGATGGGTAGGACAAGCAGTATTTGATTATTATATCTATGCAACTCCGACTATGTTTTTAGTGGATAAGAATTTGAAATTAATTGGAATGCCGAAAACTTTAGAGGAATTGAAGACAATACATTAATAAGTCACCTTACGCAAAAATGGTAAAAATGTCATTCCGTCCCAATTTTTATCGGGATCGGAATCTCAGGCCGATTAAAATGAGGATGATGAAGCAGTTAAGAACTTTGCTATCGCTCCCCTTGGTGTTCCGATGATTACTGGTCCTGGTGTAATTACAATCTCAATTGTTATGATGAATGATGCGCCAGATATTACTCACAAATCTTTACTCATTGCATCAATTTTTGTTGTGATGGGATTGACACATCTTATATTATTAAGTTCCAGACGAATTATTGGTTTCCTTGGTGAAAGCGGAAATAAAGTGCTTACAAGAATTATGGGTTTAATTGTAATGGTAATTGCAGTTGAACTATTTTTTAGAGGTTTGAAACCTATACTTCAGGATATTTTTATTAAATAAAAAACCCCGGTTTATAATCCCGGGGTTTTCAAATTTAATCGTTTGATTGAAATTATTTTGTCGTTGGTAGGATTACAGTATCTATTACATGTATCACACCGTTAGAAGCTTTTACATCTGCTTTAATTACTTTCGCATCATTGATCATAACATTACCATCTTTTACACTGATCTTAACTTTGCTGCCTTCAACTGTTGTTGCTTCAGTTAACTTTACTACGTCAGTTGACATTACATTGCCAGAAACAACGTGGTAAAGAAGAATTTTCTTAAGAGCTTCTTTATCTTTTAGTAGTCCTTCAACAGTTCCCTTTGGTAACTTTGCAAAAGCATCATCTGTTGGTGCAAATACTGTGAAAGGTCCTTTACCTTGTAGTGTCTCAATTAAACCTGCTTCAGTAAGTGCAGTCGCTAAAGTTTTAAACATACCGGCATCAACTGCTGTAGAAACTATATCTTTAGATGCTGCTTTTGTGCTGTAATCTTGAGCATTTACTGAAATTAAAGTTACTGCAAAAAATATTATTGTTAATGCAGCCATTCTGAATGTGTTCATAGTTTTCTCCATTTTTTTATGATTTATTAAAATTATTACGATCGTACTATGGATAACGTAAATCACTTGTTTAGAGTTCCACAATAAAATTTTTTTTTTCAGAATAGAGTTTTATTGAATTTTATGTGGGAAAAGACGTATTATCTTCAGTATAACATTTAGTAATATTTTAAAGGTTCATTTGCGGATCCTATTTGATTGATTTACATCATACCCTAGTAAAATTTAAAATATTTAGAGGAAATAATGGTAACCAAAACAGCGTTCGTAAAGCAATTACAAGGTATAACATTTGTTGGTAAAACTGATTCAAACCACTGGATTACAATGGATGGACCAGAAAGTTTTGGCGGAAGTGATGCAGGAATCCGTCCAAAAGAATTATTGATGCTAAGCCTTGGCGGATGTACCGGAAGCGATGTTACAAGTATTCTTGCAAAGAAGAAGATTAAACTTGATGGCTTTGAAATTAATATATCTGCTGATGTTGCGGAAGAACATCCACAGGTTTTTACAAAAATGCACATAGAATATGTTTTTACAGGAAAGAATATTCCGGTTAAAGATGTGGAAAGAGCTATTGATCTATCGTTAACTAAATATTGCAGTGTAACAGCTATGCTTCAAAAGGCAATGCCGATTGAGCACAGTTACAGAATTGTTGATAGCGAGTAAATTGTAAGATTGCTTCAGGGCTTTCTCAAAAGTTAAAAGTACACAATTGTCATTCCCACGAAAGTGGGAATCAGTTTTATTTTAAGCATTTTGGATCCCCATTTTCACGGGAATGACAAACAAAAACAGACTTTTGAGACAGCCTCTGGCAATGACGAATGATTTATTTAGCTTTTCTGATAAAGCCCTAAAGTATTTCCATCAGGATCACTCATCAATGCATACCAGCCCATTGCAGGGATAACAGTTTTAGTTCTTTTTACCGAACCACCATTATCCTTCGCTTTTTTCAAGATAGAATCGATTTCTGGCATATTAACATGAAAAACTGTTGTGTCGCCTTTAGCAACTTCATCAACTTTTCTTAATCCAACCATCGTACCTTTATGATTGTTAAAAAGTAAATAACCGTTTCCAAATGGTTTAAATTCCCAGCCAAGTACTTTGTGATAAAAATCTTTTGCTCTGTCTAAATCTGTAGATGGAATTTCGCAATGTGCAATTAAATGTTCAGCCATAAATTATCCTTTTAATAATTAGTGTTTTTACTTAAGTGAAATTACAAGTTAGTGATTTGTAATTCAAGAAATATTTGTATGCGGAGAAATGGTATTCCTTTAGTAATTTTGGGTGTATTTAATCACTAATTCTTAAGGGGCTTTTATGAAAAGCATTATTTTATTTTTACTTGTATTCGTTTTTTGCTCATTCAATAACTCATTCTCACAACATGAGGATCATTCAACTGAAATAAATTCATCAGTTCCGGAACTGTTTGATTTTCATGAAGTAGTATATCCGCTATGGCACACAGCTTATCCAAATAAAGACTATGCATTATTTAAACAACTTTTGCCGGATGTAAATGCCGGAGTTGAAAAAATTTATGCTTCAAAACTTCCAGGAATTTTACGCGATAAAGAAAAAGAATGGAATGCTGGAATAGATAAACTTAGAGTTTCTGTAACAGATTATAACCTCGCTTGCGAAGAAGATAATGAATCGGGGATGTTGATATCTGCCGAAGAACTTCACTCTAATTTTGAAATGCTTGTAAGAATTGTAAAACCAGTTACAAAAGAAGTAGATGAATTTCATAAAGTACTCTATATGATTTATCACCATTACGGATCAAATAAAAATACTGAAGAGTTAGGAAAAGCAATTGATGATTTATATCTGCGTGCAGATGAGTTAAAGAATTGTGTTTTACCAAAATGGGCAACTGATAAAAAAGAGGATTTTACAAAAGTTGCTGATGAACTTTACACATCAACAAAAGAATTAAAGGATTTGAAAGATTCTAAAGCTGATGATAAAAAGATTCAAAATTCTATAGAGAAAGTTCACACAAATTATCAAAAGTTAGAAGCTTTGTTTGATTAGAATAGTTTTTTTTGAATGTCATTCCCACG
Organism: Ignavibacteriales bacterium; assembly: GCA_038214015.1. GTDB lineage: Bacteria > Bacteroidota > Ignavibacteria > Ignavibacteriales > Ignavibacteriaceae > IGN3. The sequence goes on from JBBQSH010000155.1 coordinate 4,834, forward strand.
AAAGCGGGAATCTATTTATTATTTTAAGAATTGGATCCCCGCCTGCGCGGGGATGACTTTAAATAGCCTCACTTAACAATTTTAGAAACTTCTTTAAACTCAGGAGTACCGCAAACTTCCAACAACTCAAAAAGAATTGATTCTGTTGTGGTAATTTCTGCACCAAGTGTTCTCATTCTATCCAGTGCAATGTTATAATCAATTTCTTTACGAGATGAAACGGCATCAGCAGCAAGATTAACTTGAAAATCATTTGCAATTAAATCCAAGACTGTTTGCTGCACACAAACGTGGGACTCAACTCCGCAAACAACTATTTGAGTTAATTTCTTTTTGTGAAGTTCATCAAATAAGTTTTCTGCACCTGAACAGCTAAAACTCATTTTTTGAAAAGCTGTGTAACCCGAAAGTTCATCAAGGATCTTTAGAGATGTTGGACCCAATCCCTTTGGATATTGTTCGGTAAAATAAATTGGTAGCTGCATTGCCTTAAAACCTTTTATCAGCTTAACCGTATTTTCTAAAACGATTTCGTAATTCCTGATAACAGGAAGTATTCGTTCTTGCAAATCGATAATAAGCAGAGCAGTAGTTTCTTTTTTTAGAATGATGGGATTTCTTTTCATATTTATTTTACTTTTTATTGAAAAGCATTGCCACTAAAACACAAAAACTCTAAATACCACTAAATAATTTTTAGTGCATTTTGGTGCTTTAGGGTTTTTGTGGCTATGTTTTAAAAACCTTGAACTCAACTAATAAATCTCATCCATTCCATACTTACCGCAAGCATACATCATTAAAATAGAAGCAAGATCAATCAAAGCTTTTTTCTGTTCATCAGCATGAATTACAAGATCATAAACATCTGCCATAAACTGAAGATTGTTTAAAATCTTTTTTAGTTCTCTATGATTCGGAGAGCCGTGCCAATTTGCAACTTGCGTTACCAATACTTTTTCAAACCGTCTTAAAAAATCTCTGAAGGAAATTAAGTGAGTTGCATTTGCATGCCGTGGATGGCAGATCGCAATCATATCATTAAAATAAGTATCCCACTTAGCAGCAAGCTTCTGATTCCGTGCATCCATAACGAATCTTGCCTGCTCTAAAGTAAACTTGGCTTTTGTTGTAATTTTGTATTGCGGAATAATTGCATATCCATCATAACTAATTTCATCATCATCATCATCATAATATTTCCAACGCCTAATTAATTGGTTTGGAGTGTAAATTGCTACAACTTTATCGAGGGAGCTATCTGTAACAATAAATTTTCTCTGTTGATAGTTTACCACGGTAAACCAGTGTTCCCAATTATCAACACTAAGAATACAAGGATAACCTTTCTTAAGTTGTTCGATCAAAGCTTTAATTGCATCATCAGGTTTTTCTCTGCGGAAATATTTCATCTTGCAATTATAAAACTTTGCGGCTTTTGCTAAACCAATTTCATCTGTGCCATACCACCATGTGCTGCCCGCTTTAATTCCAATTTGATTTTCACTTTCAAATCTTCCAAGCATCACTAGTGCGTATTTAAGTGCGAATGGTCCGCATTGATATTTATAGGGCTGTGGGTAAAAACTCATTTTGTATTTTATTGATTTTGAAACTATGTAAACATTATCAAATGAAGTTTTTTTTACAAGCGATTTTGGGTATTTTTTAGGCATGAAAGAAAAAAAAATTAAAGTCCTTGTCCTTTACAACGAAGCTAATCCCGAGTTTTACCACAAGCCAGTTGAACCTTCCCCGGAGCTTGATTTTAAGCCTTATTTTGAGGTTGATTATCTTACTCCAATGGAAGAGTTTGAAATTATTGCAAAAAAGCTTAAAAGAGTAGGTTTTGATGCGTACACCCTAAATTTAAAAGATGATATTTTTAGGCTGTTGGAGCACTTCAAACAAAATCCACCGGATGTGATTTTTAATTTTGCCGAGATTTACAAAGAACAGCCCCGATTAGAAATGAACCTTGTTGGGTTGTATGAACTTATGGGCATTCCATATACTGGTGCCCCGGCAATTACTTTAGCAAACTGCCAAAGCAAATTTCTTACAAAAAAATTATTAAACTATCACGGAATCAAAACGGCAAAGTTTCAGTTGTTCGATAAAATTCCCGATGAGTTTAAACTTGAAACAAAATTTCCCGTAATAGTTAAACCTGCATATGAAGACGCAAGTGTTGGAATTGAAAATGAATCGATTGTTTACAGCACAAATGCATTAAAGAAAAGATTAGAATATGTTTTTAAACATTTTCTTCAGCCGGCATTGATTGAAGAGTTTATTGAAGGACGAGAGTTTAATGTTTCTGTAACAGGTGATTTGAAACCAAAAGTTTTACCTATAAGCGAAATTGATTTTAGTAAAATGCCTGATCATCTGCACAATATCGTAAGCTACCAGGCAAAGTGGGATCCTCACCACGAATCATATCATAAAACAATTCCAATTTGTCCTGCAAAAATTTCTAAAAGCCTAGAAGAAAAACTTAAACTCACTGCAATCTCTGCATTTAAGATTATGGGTACTAGAGATTATGCACGTGTTGATATACGCGTAACAAGCGAAGAAGAAGTTTATGTATTGGAAGTAAATCCAAATCCCGATTTAACCGAAGGTGCAGGATTTATGCGCTCTGCTCACGCCGCTGGATTAAGTTATTCCCAGGCACTAAAGAAAATAGTTATGCTTGCTTATGAAAGAGGGAAGAGGGCGAAGTGAAAAAGCCTCATCCCT
>JBBQSH010000156.1:0-7576 GCA_038214015.1 Ignavibacteriales bacterium
GAATCATTCTCCAAAGTGCTCAAGATGATGATGGTTAAGTAAAAATATTTAAGCATCTTTATAATTCTATAAACCTTCGGGAAGCCCCCGAAGGTTTTTTTATTTCCTATCCGTATTAACTCCCACCATTTACGCCTGTACTAAAAAATTCTCCCATTAACGAAAGGGGAGAACACAAGAGGGGTTTGAAATGCATCTTGCAATATCGTAAAGACGTAGCATGCTACGTCTCTACAATTATAAATAATCCTTTATGTTACTCCGTGAAAAACTTTGTGGACTTAATGGTAAAATGTTTTTGTTTTATGATTTGCGCTTTGCTCTTAGCACTCTGCACTTAAAATTCTCCCATTAGCGAAAGGGGAGAACACAAGAGAGGTTTGGAATGCGTTTTGTAATATCGTAAAGCCGTAGCATGCTACGTCTCTACAATTATTAATTATTTATTAAATAACAGGTACAGGGATTAAGCTCAAACTCCCTCCATTTACGAAAGAGCTTGTCCCGCTTCGTCGCACAGGCGTCAACCTATCAACAAAATAGATGGCATTTTTGATAATGATAATTTAGGAAGCTAAATATAAACGGTTAAAACGGTTAAGAGAATGTTTTTATTGTCCCCAACCCCACGATTTAGGGTTTGTTGCGTAACTGTTGGTTTTGTCATTTCGACGGAAAGGAGAAATCTTTAAGTCATAATTAAATCAGATTTCTCAGTCTCCCAAAGGGATGCCTATGGCAGAAGACTCCTTCTTCTAAAGGAATGCCTGGGGCAGAAATGTCTTTTGTACTTACGCAACAGACGATTGAAATCGAGGGTTACTTTAAGAAACTCTAACAAATATTTATTATTAATCCACGGTTTCAGAGTCTGTGTGAAAAACAAATTATTGAAGGTAGTCGCAAGCTTCAGCTTGCGAATATAGAACAAAAGCGCAACTTGAAAGTTGCGGCTACCATCGTTTTTGAGATTATCACACAACCTCTTCAACTGTGGGGTAATGTTTTAAGTTGTCACGGAATGGTTCGTGACAGATGAGTAAAAGTATTTTTCATAATTGAATGACTCCCTCTCTTTGTAAGAGAGGGCAGGGGTGAGTTGGGATTTTCTTGGCATAGCCATTCTTATGGGCGTGGTAAAATGTATTTCATACATCCCTCCATTTTAGAAAGAGCTTGTCCCGATTCATCGGGAGAGGGGAGGGTTAAGTATTAAGCATCCGTTCAACCTTCTCTCGTCTTAGGTTTTACTTTTCACCTTTCCCGTTTATCACTATTTCATAGCTTGCTAATTGCAGCGGCAAAATCTTTAATATCCTGTAAATTATCTAAATATTCATATAATTTACTCACATCAATTATTCCATATTCGTGTACTAACAAATTTCTTAATCCTATCATACTTAAGATTCTTTTACCTAATTCTATTTCAAGATATTTATTGTTTATAAGAAGACTGATGCAATCTGAATAATTTTTTGGTATTCCCAAATTTTTCTCTGAAACTAAACTGCAAGTCAGATCAATAATTATTTGAATAGACTCAAATAACCCGTACCTTAAACCCCATTCATCTACTTTATCACTGATAATATCATCCAGGGTGTAATTATCCTTAATTGTACTTAGTGTTATCAGATTTTCTTCCAGTCTTTTTAATTTATCTGATTTCATTTTTCAAATACAGCAAAGCGGTTATTTGATAATCTATTATTAAAACTTGAATTAATGAGATCACTAGTGGGTTTAAAATCTAAATATCGAAGCAATACTGATTTTTTGAATTCGTTAAATAATTTAACATCATTATTGAAAATAAAAGTTCCATCACTGATTACCGAATAAGCCAGCACCGGATTGTTTTTATCCAAATTATTAAGCTCTACTAAATCTATTTTATGATTAATAACCTCTTCTATTTTAAGATTTAAATTACCAATCTCGTATAACGTTGGACTGTTTTTAAAATAAATAGCGATATCAATATCACTTCCGTAGCGCATATTATTTTTAACCATCGAACCAAACAACAATGCAAAAATCACATTTGATTGGCTCTCAAAAATCGATTTAAGATTTTTCTTTATTTGTTCAATATCCATAATACTTCTTAAATAAACATTTTAAATTTAATTATTTAAAAGAAATTTAATCAAACAGTCTTTGTTATTCAACTAGGTGTAATTTTTAATGGTTAGATGTTCATCATAAAACTTCACAGGTTACTCTGTTTCAGGTTGTCACTAACCATTTAGTGACATTTGCCAGTTGTTACGGTAGTACCGGGATAAAATGTTTTTGTTTGTCATTCCTGTGAAAACGGGAATCCATTGATTACTAAGTAGATTTCCACTGGAGTTTATCCCGATGCAAATCGGGGTGAGAATGACGATTCTGTACTTTTTACTTTTGAGACAGCCTCATGGTTCGTGACAGCCGAGTAAAATCAATTAACTCTCTCTAATCTCTCCCTTAAAAAGGGAAAGACTTATTACAAGAGACTTCTGAAAAATTCGAAATGTCATTCCCGTGAAAACGGGAATCCAAAATGCTTAAAATAAAACGGATTTCCACTGGAGTTTATCCCGATGCAAATCGGGGTGAGAATGACAATCAATGAGAATTATATTTTTCAGAAGTCTCTACAAATAACGACTGTATATTTTTTCACCTTCTCTTTGTAAGAGAGGGCAGGGGTGAGTTGGGATTTTCTTGGCATAGCCATTCCTATGGGAGTGCGAAAATGTTTTAAGTTGTCACGGTCGTACCGTGAAATTAAACATTAACCAGATCTCTCACGAAAGTTCGAGATGACATCATTATTTTTTTCCGAAGTAATAAGCGTAAATAAAATGATCAGGAATAAAGGCAGTGAAACACTTCCAACACCAACCCACCAGCCTTCAAATTGAGCGTGAACTAGCATTGCTGCTAAGGCAGCGGTTATCAGTTTTCGGTGATCTGTGAATAGTGAGTTGGGAGATCTAAATAATTTTAATGCAATGTAAAAAACTGGTAAAAGAAAAAGTAATAAACCAATTATACCGGTTTCTTCAATCATTGCTAAAACTGAATTGCCTTTTTCTCTAATATATCTGCCGTTTTCATAATGACTGCCAGTGAGGATTGGAGTTTTAATATCCGGTGCGCTTACTCCATAACCAAATCCTATAACTCCACCTGATTTTGCAGCTTCAAGTGATGGTTCCAATAATATCATTCTTCTCCCTAAAAGGCTTCCGCCGTCTTTGTTTAAATATTGATTGATAGCATGATTGATGGGAGAACTGGCAATGTATAAAACAAGAATTACCGCCGTTAAGGAAAATAACATCAATAGTATTTTTTTTGATTTAGCGATTAATAAGTAGGTGATAATTCCAACAGCTAAAGCTAATATCGAAGCTCTTGAGTATGTCAGAAACAGAAGTAAGATGTTACAAGCAAGAAGCAAGACGAAAGACGCAAGACGTAAGATGCGAACCGTTAGGAAATGTGGTAGTTCTACTGTTGGGATATTTATTACGCCTGGCGCTTGGCTCTTTGCGCTATGCCCTATGCCCAGTGCAATTATTCCGGGCAATGTAAACAGAAGCGCCGCAGCAAGCGTGTTTTGATGTCCTGCAAAGCCTATAAAACCAATTCCGTTGCCGCCGGTCCAGCTGTTTGCCGGAATATTTGTTATTAGAGAAAATAACGAGAATGCAATTATTAAAAGATTTGCAGGTGCTAAAAATCCAATTCCTTTTTCAGAAAAAAAATTCTTATAAAGAAAAACAGCGGATAAAATTCCTGCATACATAAAAATTAAATAGATGGATCTAAGCAAAGTTATTTGCGGATATAGAGACCAAAGCACTGTGATAATACAATAAAGCGGGAATGAAAATACAATTAGGATAAGATTGATATTTAACTGTTTATGCAATTTTAATAGTAATGCCAGTAAAATATAAATTGAAAGAATAACGGGAACTAAGTAGTATAAAAAGTCAAAGAACGGAAATACGCGGCTTATAATCCCAATTACCATCAAAGGGAGTGAGTATTGAATGAATAAACGGATATAGGGATTTTCAGTCATTGATTTATTCATCAAGGTATTGTCTGACTCTCTTCAGGAATGATTTCGTCCTTTTGTCCTGGTTCACTTTCCTTACCATTAAAAATTATAAGTGCCTTAACAATCAGTAATATAAATATATAGATCCATACAGTTGCAAGAAGCATTTGATAGGTGATACGAACAGGATTATTTACAATGTAGTAGAACACAAATACAAAAAACAATATTATGAATGTGAAATAGATTGAAATAGTTTTTTGCTTTTTAATGCTTGTAACTTTAAACAGGTAAGTATTAAGAGGGAAATGCAATATTACGTATAAAGAGTAACCGGTTATCATAAAGATAAAAATACTTCCAAAAATTTCTGCGGAGATCGAAGCGGGAAGTAATGACGGAAAAAATTTAACAACAGTTATGATCCCGAAGGTATAGGTTGATATTAATAATAAAGAATAAATAAATCCCTTTTTCAATATGCGTGTCTTATCCGGCTTTGGTTCAGCGTAAAGATATTTTTCTATAAGATTACCGATATAAAAAATTGGTGCTGTTAGTCCCCAGGCAAATGTATAGGTATTTGCAATATCCGTTGTAAAAAAATGATTAATTATAAATTTGTCTCCTGCAAGTCCGAGAGATACCGCGGAATTAATTACGAATGCAGAGAAACCAACTTTAAAGTATTCTGTATAATTTTTATTATCTGAAACTTTTTTATCGAATAAGCCGTAAACGGCGAAGAACCAAATGACTATTAAGAGACTTAAGGCAGGGAAAATGCTTACATTAAAAAATATTACCGCAGGGATTATTAAAAAATGAGCTGCTGCAAACATAAACATTACCCAAAAGTATTTCTGATACTTTCCATCAAATAGTAATTTGAAGCTTAGCACACCGCCAACCGCACAAAAAGCACTGTAAATGATTACAGGTATAATTTCTGTTATATTTAAAAATGGGTTTGAGATAAGATGAATGATTGAATATGTGATTACTATGTTAATTACTACAAAGAAAAATATTGTTAGCGGTTTAATAGGTATTCTTGTCTGGGCAATATTAAATCCAAGTGCACCGAAAAGTATAAGCAGCGAGGCTGTATAGTAGGATTGATTGAAGAGGTTATACTGCTCCTGGTTAAGTGCATATGCATAAGCAATAAAAACCGATTTATAAAGGAAAATAGATAAACCAATCAGTATAAATTTTTTAAGCGAATCAGGTATAGTTTTCAATTACGAGTAGAAAGTTTTGTTATGATATAATAATAACAAATTATTTTTTAAATAAATGCACATAATAATTTATAGAAAATATTGGAGAGATATTAGAGGAATAAATAAGAAGCGAGATTTATGCTTTGCTTCAACTTGATGGAAAGTTGGAAAGAATCAAGACTGCAAATAATATGTTTGTCATACTTTTCTCCCCGCATAGCGGGATCTTCGGCTTGATAGAAAAGTATCAAATCCCCCGCGGCGGATCAAGACTGCAAATAAATCTGATAAAATTTGATCCGTTTCATTAAAGCAAAATAGCTTGTCCCGATATATCGGGACTCGAACAGATTTTGCTTTTATACATTACACTCCTCAAATTTCTTTACGCGATTTATTTGATGTCATTCTAAAAAATTTAAAGCAATTCTTTTGAGGAGCGAGAAGGCAGAATAAAATTTTTGTACAGAATTTATTTAATGGATTGGGAAAGGGGAGATAGAATAGGGATAGATTCCGTGTAAAGCACGGAATGACAAAAAAAGTAATCCTACCAAATGTTTTGCCAGTTGGCACGGTCGTACCGTGGTAAAATGTTTTTGTTTTATGAGATGCTCTATGCCTTACTCCAAAGCTTCATTTTTCCAATACTCTTTATCTCATCATACCGTGGCTGTCTTAAAAGTCTGTTTTTGTTTGTCATTCCCGTGAAAACGGGAATCTAAAATGCATAAAATAAAACGGATTCCCACTTTCTCCCGAAGGGATGCCTATGGCAGTGGGAATGACAATTCCGTACTTTTTACTTATGAGACAGCCTCGCAAAAAGCGGAACAGACAGGGGTCAGTTCCCTGCAAAAAATCCGTACATTTATGAAAGGGAGGGCGATGCAGGGTCAGATCGCAGGTAGTAAGTTAAAAATTCAAAATTATAAATTGGACATTGGTCATTCTTAATTGTACATTTTACATCCTAGATGGTTAAAGCGAGGTGCCTACTTTAATTCTGATGTTAATGAAAATGGAAGTTACACCAATACTGCCGTTTTTTAGTTTGCTTACAATAATGCTTGGTCCGAGTGCAATTGCACTGTAAGCCCAGTAATCAAATATTTTCTGAATGGTTATATCCATTACAAACTGGTCTTTTCTTACAGGGCTGTTAAACATATAATCCATTCTTAAATCAAATACACTACCTGCAAGAGTTAGTTCTCTTCCGGCAAACCCTGCGTGCAGTTCATCAATAAAATCAGCAAAGTAAAACTTGCTTCGTGTTGAACCCATAACTTTAACCGGATAACGGAATTCCCAATTTACAAAATCACCCTGCAGCAAGTAAGGCTGGTATTTAATGGTTGAGTCAGGATTATAGGCAATATTACCTTTATTAACAGTTTGCTGTGTGTATTTTAATACTTGAGTACTAGCAAATTTACTGGATGTGCTTAAGTATCCAATTTCAAAAAAATTACCGAATGGTATTGTATAAGCCATTTGAAAACCATCTGTAACAAATAGATTGTTTTGATTTTGGGTTTCTTTCACTTCAACCATAGCATCAACAGCAGAAAAAATTCCTGCTTTAACTCCGAGTATATGAAAGCTCATTTCGGTGTAATTTGTTTCAAGGGCACCGGAATATGGTGTGCCAAAACCAATTGAAATTCCAATGTCCTTCTTTAAAGGTAAACCAAATCTTTCACCACCCATTACCTGAAGGTAAGGATTTATGTATCCGAGTGTTGGGGAAATTTGAAACACTGTCGGTGGATTAAGAATATTATTAAATCTTAATTTTTCTATAACTCGTGTAAAAAGACTACCATAATTAATAGTTTCTTCTAAATTCAGTTTAAATGGAAAGGTTACTATTCTTGCCCGGGTTTCAGGTTTTAATGCAAGCAGGGGATATAAACTTCCTTTTACAGATATTGTCTGATCAGTTGCATTGCGTAAATCAACTACTATTTCCGCTTTCGGATCAGGCGGATCTATATAAAGTTGTTCCTGTATAAGTATGAATAAACTATCATCAAGCGGTTCCATCTGATAGTATAATATCGGTTCCTCTTCCTCCTGGGCAAATAAATAATTTGAATTAAATAATATGAGAGTAACTAGCAATAAGAGCGCAATTTTTTTCAGTTCCATTTTCTAAATTTACATTGTGAATACTATAAAGTTAAACAATTATTAGACCGAAAAAAGTACTTATTTTTGCATCGGTATTCAATCACATAGTAAAAATTACAGTTAATTATAAAAATTTATTACAGGAAGTATA
>JBBQSH010000157.1:0-7540 GCA_038214015.1 Ignavibacteriales bacterium
CTGAAGGAAATCTTGCCTGGATTAAAAACGATGAACTAACAGAATTAAATCTTTGGGATGGTGATAAAGTTTTTATCCCATGGTTATTTCAAAATAAGTTTTTCAGCGCAAAGTTTAATTATGAAGATGGAAAGTATGTTAGTCACGAAGTTTTATTTTATTAAAAATTCTATTAATTACAACAATGTATTATTCAAATATTAACTGGAACTATAGCTTTGAGTAAAAATAATTTTATTTCCGGGGTTTATAATTATTGTGACCGATGGTGTGAAAAATGTTCATTTACAAATAGATGTTTTCTTTTCAGGCAGGAAGCTGAAATGGAGATTAGGCGTATTCTAAAGGATAAAGATGGCGCTGATACAGAACTTTCTACTAAAGACATCGAGGAATCGTTTAAAGAAACTTTAAAGCTATTAAAAGAAGATAGTGATGATTCTGAAACGGAAATTAATTTTGATAAAGATGATTTTGATATTGACGATGAAGAATTTGAAGATGATTCTGATTTCTTTTCAAAATTAAACGAAAATACAAATGATGATGAAAGACTATCTGTAGGTTTAAGAAATATCAATCATCCTCTGATAGATTTAACAAATAATTTGTTTAATGATTTTTTTAAATATTATGATTTTGTAAAAGCAAAATATCCTGCAGAGGTTGAGCAGAAAAAATCAGTAAGCACGTTACAGCAAAATCTGGATGTGCTTGCCTGGTTTACTCCACAAATACATGTTAAAAGCAGAATGTGTATTTGGGGCAAGAATAATTTAGAAAAAGTAACCGATGATTTGCAGCGTGAGATTGATGAAGACATCCAAAATGTTAATTGCCGCATTGCGGTTGTTGGAATTGAAAAAGTTATTACTGCAGCAAGCAACATCCTACAACTTAAACCCGATCTAAAACCAGAAACAAAAGAAATTATCTCACAAGCAAAAATCATAAAAGATTTATTCGTTGCAGAGTTTCCAAACAGTCTGTCTTATAAACGTCCCTACTTTGATTAATTTCATTTCTGTTATTTCCAATTCTCAAATACTTCATTAAGTCTAAACTGTTATTAATCTGAGTTTTATACTCAGAACATCAAACAATTATTTCAGGGAGAGATAACGTGCCGCCCACAAAAGAAAACCCCAAAGAAGCATTCGCATGCGAAAGTCAGGCTAATCTAAAGTATCGCACATTCGCAATGAAAGCAGAGCGCGACAGATTTCCGAACATTGCAAAATTTTTTAACAAAGATGCAGAAGCGGGAAGAAAACTGTCCGATCTGTGGAACGCTTGTTTCTAAGCATTTAAAGATTACTTAAAAATTTTTAAGAGCAATTTGATAAAAATCTAATTACAATATCCAAACAAACTAAAGGTGTGTGAAATGAAAAAGCTATATTTTGTTTTTTTCTTAATAATCACTATTGGTTTTACACAAACTACACAAGCACAATTTTTTGAAAAGTTAAAAAAGAAAACTGAACAAAAAGTAAAAAGCGAGGGAGAAAAAAGGGTTGATAAAAAAATTGATGAGGGCGTAGAAAAGGGTTACGATGAAGTAGAAAAAGGAATAGAAAATGCAGGCGAAGAATCTAAAGATGGTAAACAAGATTCCACTTCTGATAATAAAAAATCAACAGATTCAAACGTAAAGAACAATAAGAATAATGAAACAACTTTGCAGCAAACACAAGAAGATGTTAAATTTTCCAGTTCTTCAAAATATGATTTTATTCCTGGTGATAAAGTAATTTTATACGATGATTTTAGTCAGGATGCTGTTGGTGATTTTCCTGCACTCTGGACAACTAATTCAGCTGGTGAAATAAACACAACAAATATAGCTCCTGGAAATTGGTTTAATCTTAATAGTACAGATGGAAATTATTTTCTTTTAAATGATATCGACTTCCCTAAAAATTTTATAATAGAGTTTGATATTGTTCCTAAAAAAACAGGCGGACGAATTGCTGCAGGACTTTTATTGTATGGTGAAAGCAAAAGAAAAGAAATGGATAACAATCCCAATCCCGGTAATGGCGGTATTATGATCTCTATTGAAAGAGAAAATTGGAATACCTGGGGGTATAAATCTGGTGAGAATGAAAAAATAATTGGCAAATCTACTGTTAATCCCGTAGTTGCTGAAAAAGTAAATCATGTTATTGTTTGGGTTCAAGGCAGAAGACTTAGAATTTATCATCAACAAGCAAAAGTGTTGGACATGCCAACAAATATTTATGATGGTGTTAAACTTAGTAGACTTTGTTTCAGATTAAGCAGGGGTGCTTCTTCTGGTTCTTATATATCTAATTTAAGAATTACTGATGCTTCTCCTGATATGCGGAGTAAACTTTTAACCGAGGGTAAACTTGTTAGCTATGGAATTTATTTTGATGTGAATAAAGATGTTGTTAAAGCAGAATCATACGGCACTATAAAAGAAATCTCAACTGTACTAACTGAAAATCCAAATGTTAAAATTAAAATTGTTGGCCATACAGATTCTGATGGTGATGATAAATCAAATCTTGATTTATCTAAACGACGCGCTGCTGCTGTAAAAAATGTTTTGGTAAAAGAGTTTAATATAGATGCTTCACGAATTGAAACTGATGGTAAAGGTGAGAGCGATCCAATTGCTAAAAATGATTCTGCTGTAAACAAAGCAAAAAATCGAAGAGTTGAATTTATCAAACTGTAATTTGAGTGTTGCCAAGTGGAGGCCACTTCAAAAGTGGACTCCACTTTAATTATGAAAAACATTTACACACATATTTTATGGTGGTTTGCTTTTCCGTTTATTGCAATACTTAACGGAATATTACGAGAAGCTACTTATAAAAAGTTTACTGGCGATCTGCCTGCACACCAAATATCAACAGCAACAGGAATTATATTCTTTGGAATAATTTTTTACTTCATTTTCAAAAAATGGAAAATAGAATCTATAAAACATGCAATTTTTATTGGTGCAATTTGGCTTGGATTAACAATTCTATTTGAGTTTGGATTTGGACATTATGTAATGGGCAATTCCTGGCAAAAACTTTTACACGATTACAATCTTGCAGAAGGCAGAGTCTGGAGTTTATTTTTGTTGTGGATAATAATTGCGCCTTTTGTTTTTTATAAACTACTAAATATGAAAGCTGATAAATAATTAATGAGCTATATACCATTTCAAGTAATCGATTGGAATAATGTTTCTAAAGTAGAACACAAAGGGGAAACCGGAACTTCTTTCTGGAAAACACTACAATACGATGGTTTTCGTGTTCGTATAGTTGAATACAGCGCCGGTTACCTCGCTGATCATTGGTGTAAAAAAGGACATATTGTTCATTGCCTTGAGGGCGAAGTTTTAAATGAACAGGAAAACGGAGATCGACATATATTAAAACAAGGGATGACTTACATCGTTTCCGATGATTTAAGTTCACATCGTTCTATTGCTAAAGAAAAAGTAAAATTATTAATTATTGATGGAGATTTTTTAAAATAGCTGTTGTGTTAGCATTACTATTGCACTTATAATCTTTGTTAAAATCATGATCGTCCTTTCGAAACTCACTTCAATGATTGAGAAATCTGAATAGGTATTTATTCAGAGTATTGAAAAATCTAAGATCCAGATTTCTCCCTTCGGTCGAAATGACTTTCACAATCTGTCTAAAAACTTTTCAATCGCCTCATTAACTTCTTTTGGATTTTCAATTGGACTCATATGTCCGCTGTTTTTTATAACAACAAATTCAGATCCAATAACCTTTTCTGCTAATGGCTTCATTACTGTTGGTGGAGTAAGCGCATCAAACTCTCCACAAATTACAAGTACGGGAATTTTTATTTTACTTAAATATTCTGTTGTATCGTTTCTTCCAAGCATAACAAGTAAAGAACCTTTTACTCCAACTGGATTAAACGTTGTTGATTTTGCAATTCGTTTTTCAAACTCTTCTTTGTGATTTTGTTTATAATGATCACCATAACAATTTGTTACAAAATCTTTAGTAAAGGGGGCCAATCCTTCTGTATTTATTCTTTTAATTGCTACGGCTCGTTTTAACTTTCCTTCATTACCATCGGCATCTGCTCTTGTATCACACAAAATAACTGCGGAAAAAATTTCTTCCATTCTTTCAAGTGCACGCAATCCTATATATCCGCCCATCGATAATCCGCACAAAATTGGTTTGTCTAGCCTTAATTCATCAATAATTGTTTCTAAATCATCAACAAAAGATTCCATTGTATATTGTCCGTCACCAACGGGAGATTCGCCAAGACCGCGAATATCATAAGTAACACAAAAATATTTTTCACTTACCACATCAATTTGTGCTTTCCACATTGTGTGATCGTATGGAAATCCGTGTAAAAATACTATTGATTTGTTTTTACTGTTTCCTTCAAGAAAAACAGGTAATCCATTAATTATTTCTTTCATTTATTGTTCCTTTAATTATAAATTCTATTTTAATAATGAACACAGAATGTAGAATATCGAATAATCATTTGTCTTAAATTGTCTTCGAAATTCATAATTCCTTTTTCGATATTCATTATTCATAATACGCTTTTTAAATATTCAAGTGCAAATTAATTCATTATGCCTTATTATTCACTAAACAAAATAAATACTTTTATTCTAAAACCATTGAAACGGTTTTTAAATAAGTTCTTTGATTAACCCCGCAATTAATTGCGGGGTTAATAATTCAACTATTTACATTTAACTGTTTCAACAGTTTCCCAATAACTTTTATAAAATATGAAAATAGCATTTGTTACAACAGAGTGCGTTCCATACGCAAAAACAGGCGGTCTTGCAGATGTTGCTGGATCGTTACCAAAAGCATTAGAAAAACTTGGCTGCGAAGTAAAAATATTTCTTCCAAAGTATAATTCCATTGATGAATCCAAACACGGATTGCGATACAACTGGAAAGTTGGCGAAATGGTTATTCGTGTAAACGGAGTTGATCGCTTGGTTCATCTTCACCAGGCAAAACTTCCCAACACCAATATTGAAGTAAACTTTATTGATTGTCCGCATTACTTTTATCGTGATGCCATCTATACAAACGATATGGATGAGGATGAAAGATTTATTCTTTTCAGCAAAGGGGTAATTGAAACTTTGCAAAGATTTAATTGGGCGCCCGATATTATTCACTGCAACGATTGGCAAACCGGATTAATTCCTTTGTTTATAAAAGACAACTACAACTGGGATAAAATGTTTGATAAAACCGCTACGGTTTTTACAATTCATAACATTGGCTACCAGGGAAGATTTTCTAAATCAACATTGTTTGCATCTGAGATTCGCGGCGATCTTTATTATCCAAACGGACCTGTTGAGTTTGAAGATTCTGTTTCATTTATGAAAGCCGGAATTGTTTTTTCTGATATAATTAATACTGTTAGTAATAAATACTCCCACGAAATTTTAACCGAAGAATACGGTGCTGGTTTGCATAAAATTCTTAAAACACGCAAGCAGGATGTTTACGGAATTTTAAACGGAGTTGATTACGATGAATGGCATCCTGAAACAGATAAGTTTCTTCCTTATAAATTTTCCGCAAAAGATCTTTCCGGAAAAACGAAAAACAAAAAATTTTTAATGGAACATTTTCATCTTCCATTTGATGAAAACAGGCCGTTAATCGGTGTAGTATCAAGGCTCGTGCAGCAAAAGGGATTTGATATTTTTTCGGAAGCGATTTACGGTTTGATGAAACTTGATGCGCAGTATATTATTCTTGGCAGCGGAGAAGAAAAGTATGAAAAGTTTTTCCGCGCATTGCCGCATCATTTTCCCGGTAAGGTTGGAACTTATATTGGTTACAATGATGAGCTTTCTCATTTGATTGAAGCTGGTGCAGATATTTTTATTATGGCTTCTCGCTACGAGCCTTGCGGGCTTAACCAGATTTACAGCTTAAAATATGGGACTGTTCCTGTCGTTAGAAAAACCGGCGGACTTGCAGACACAGTTAAAGATTGGGATGAAGAAAATTATTTTGGATTTGATCACGGAACCGGATTTTCTTTTTATGATTACACTGCTTTTGCACTTACATCAACTGTTGAGCGCGCAATTAAGGTTTACAAACAAAAAGATATCTGGAAAAAAATTCAGCACAATGGAATGAAACAAGATTTTAGCTGGAAAAAATCTGCAGAAAAATATTTAGAGCTTTATAAGCTGGCTAAGGAGAAGAGAACGTAAACAAAATGTTCGCTTCAAAAGAAATCAAAAGAATTTTTAATCTTAGATTTTGTTGTTTGTTCATTTGTGCACAAGGAATCGTTATCGGCAATTTTATAGTAAGCTAATATTTATACCATTTGATGACTTATGATTATATTTTTTTTATGTTTGAACAAGAAAGAAATACAGCTATTTATGGCACTAAGCTAGCAGATATTTGTTGTATATGTGCATGTTTATGGCTGGTATAAACTAGTTATGTGCAAACAATCACATCGGTTCAATTATTAAAACAAAATAAAAATGACAACCAGCACTATCAACAAGGCACAACGTAAAGCTGCAAAAGTTGCGGGACTTACTTTCCTAATAACTTTTGCACTTGTTGCCTTCGTTAATTTTGGTATAGTTGACCCGCTGGTTGTCGAAAATAATGCAACGGAAACCGCCCGGAATATATTGGCAAACGAACAACTCCTTCGAATTGGCATCACGGGCAACCTTATTTACTGTACTGGTCTCATGGTGCTTTTCACAGCCCTGTATGTAATTCTCAAACCAATAAATCATGGACTTGCCTTGCTTGGTACATTCTGGCGGCTCGTATGGGTATTAATGTGGCTTCTTATGACACTTAATCTCTTTGACGCTCTAAGGTTAATAACTGGTGGCACTTACCTGGGAACATTTTCAACGGAGCAATTGCAAGCTTTAGGAAGGTTCCATCTTGCTAAGGGTATAGACTACTATTATGTTGGTCTGCTTTTTACTGCATTGGCATCCACACTCTATAGTTATCTTTGGCTAAAGTCAGGCTATATCCCCCGGACACTTGCAGTTTTAGGAATAATTTCATCTGCATTTTGTGTAGCTTGTACTTTAATTTTCTACATATTTCCACACTTCGACCAGATAGTTAACTTGTGGTGGTTTGATATGCCGATGGCTATCTTCGATATAGTATTGAGCTTTTGGCTTTTATTTAAGGGATTATGCTCAGTTGAGGTGGCTGAGCCTCAGAAAACAAGTGAGTGAAACAAGTCTGCGCATAACTTGGACTACACGACAATGCGGGGTACAGTACTTCGTATGACAGTTTTGTGCAAGCTTGAAAATTTGTGCTTCGTATCAAGTGCAGTGCTAAAAATCCCGCACTGCGTGTAGCCCCGAACCGTTAGCGGTCATTGTAAAACGACACCATAAACAAAACGTAAAGAACAATCAACTATGGACAAAAGAGTAAAATTTGATTTTGAAATTTATTTCACAAACGGCGGAAGTATCAAAGGCGAGGACTTTAGACTTGACATAATA
>JBBQSH010000158.1:0-7525 GCA_038214015.1 Ignavibacteriales bacterium
TCCTGATCAATTATTGCCTGCTTTTCACCTGTAAGATTCAATGAAAGAGATGCCTTAGCTGAAATGATTTGTCCTTTTAAATTTTCTATCTGTCGTTCTATTTCGTTAGAATAAACAACTGCAATTGTATCATTAGCCATAATTTGGGAACCAGAAAATATATTTTCATTAAAAGCAAACTGCATTGCATCTCCCCTATCAAAAAGTGTTACATCATAGGACTGGCTCATTCCTGTTTTATAATTTATAAGCTGTGATGTTAATCTGCCATCGGTGCCTTTATAAATTATCCATTCTTTTGATGGAAGGATTTTTCCCTTAACGTATAAATTGTAGTTTAATTTTATCGGAAGTAATAGTAAAACAATGATAAGAACAATCAGTATTGCCCAGAAAAATAAAGTTTTACGTGAGGTTAGAGTTAGCATTTTGATAAAAACTATTTTTAATCATTTTCCCTTCGACAAAAAAATGATTCTGATTTAATAAAAAAGGAAGATACGCATAATTAATTACTGCAATCTTCCCTCAAAGATAATATTACGATAGGTTTAATTTATCGTAAAAAATTATTGTGTTATGTATTATTTGTGTTTGTTTTCTAACAAATATTTTTTTTCACAATTAAAATCTTAAAAACTTGATTCTATTTCAATCCAAAATTAGCCGTTTGATTTTCAATTGTTACTTTAAAATCACCAGGTTCAACGATTCGTTTGTTATCTTGTCCTATAAAAGACATATCACGTTGATTTATCTTAAACTCAATTGTTTTAAGTTCGCCAGGATTTAGCATCACTTTTTCAAATGCTTTAAGCTGTTTATTTGGCCTGGTAACAGAACCATACATATCTGTTAAATAAAGTTGAACAACTTCTTTGCCAGCTCTATTTCCGGTGTTTTTAACATCAATTTTAACTATCAGTTCGTCATTTTCTGTAATTTCTTGAGAACTTATCTTAAGATTGGAATATTCAAAACTTGTGTAACTTAACCCGAAACCAAATGGATAAAGTGGGTTATAATCATTGCCATCAAATTTTTCGATTGGCTTATAATCGTATAGCGTGATTCCATTAGAACTTCTGGGATAAGTTATCGGAAGTTTACCGCTTGGATTAACATCACCAAAAAGCACATCTGCAATTGCATCGCCGCCTTCCATACCTGGTAAAAATCCCACTAAAATTCCTTTAGCATTTTGTGCAATGTCTGTTATTAATCTTGGTCTTCCTTCAAGCATTACAAGTATTACCGGTTTTCCTGTTTCAATAATTTTATTGGCTAATTCCAATTGAGCTTTATTTAATGTAAGATCAAAAATACTTCCGGGTGTTTCGCAGTATGCAGCTTCACCTAAACAGATTACAACAACATCAGAATTTTTTGCTTCGTTAACTGCTTTGCTTGTGTTTATATCTTTATCAAAACTAGTCCCTTCGACATAGTTAACATTTTTTGATCCAATTTTATTCTGGATAGCTTCAAGGACAGTGTTCTTTTCCTGAGGATAAGCGGTTTCTTCATTCCCCTGCCATGTTATCGTCCATCCGCCATTTAAAACTGAAAGCATATTTGCTGTTGGTCCTGTTACAAGTACTTTTGTTGTTTTAGAAAGAGGTAAAATATTATTTTCATTCTTGGTAAGAATAATAGATTCTCTGGCAGCATTTAAATTGATTGCAGTAAATTCATCCTTTGCAAAATCTTTAAGTAATTCTTTATTTGGATATGGATTATCAAAAAGTCCAACCTGCATTTTTACAGCAAGTATTCTGCTAACTGCTTCATCAATTCTCCACATTGGAACCGATCCTTCGTTCACAAGTTCTAAAAGGTAATCATAAAAACTAAAATCATAAGGAACCATGCTCATATCAACACCTGCCATTACAGAAATTCTAACGGCTTCCTTAGGAGTAGATGCAACTCCATCTCTTGAGTGAAGTCTTTTGATATCTTCCCAATCAGAAACAACCAGTCCTTTAAATTTTAATTCATTTCTTAAGACTTCTGTAAGCAGATGATAATTTGCGTGTCCAGGAATTCCATCAACTTCTGATGAGTTAACCATTACAGAAGGAGATCCCGCCAAAATTCCAGCTTCAAACGTGGGAAGGAAATACTCACGCATCATTCTCTCAGAAATCCACGCTGGCGTTCTATCAAGTCCGTTAATAGGAAAACTATATCCAACATAATGCTTTAAGCAAGTTGCTAGTTTATTCGGTGCACTCATATCAGCCCCCTGCGCACCTTTTATGTATGAAGCGCCCATCTGTGAAGCCAGGTAAACATCCTCACCAAAAGTTTCCCACAGCCTGCTCCATAACGGTTGTCTTCCGATATCCATAACAGGATAATAATTCCAGAAAATACCTGAAGCTTTAGTTTCAAGCGAAGTAATTTCTCCACTCTGTTTTGCAATTTCAGTATTCCAGGTTGCTGCCATGCTAATTGCCTGAGGAAAAAGAGTTGAACCCTTTGTGTAAGTTGCCCCATGAATTGCATCAATTCCATAAAGAACAGGAATACCTAGCCGAGTTTCCTTTACTGCAATATTTTGAATCTTATTTAATATCTCATGCCAATACTCTGCAGTGTGGGCAATATCATAAACATTAAGTATTGAACCAACGTGATATTTCTTAATTGCTTCTCCAAGTTTTGCTTCATCTAATTGATGCATTTGATCTTTTGTTCCCTGAACTTTTGAGACAGCTTGAATTGTAACTTGTGTCATCTGTCCGACTTTTTCTTCAAGTGTCATTTTAGAAACAAGCTCTTTTACTTTTGCGTCAACTTTAGTTGTTGTGTAAATCTGAGCACAAATATTTGCATTCAGAAAAAGAATCATCAAAGATGTTAACGAGAAATACTTAATTATTAATTTCATGATTATTCCTGCTTTTTATTTTGGTATTGATTACTTGTAGAAGAATGATGGTGTTTTTGTAGTGATAATGATTTAAATAATGGAAAGAGATCAAATTGACTAAAAGGAAGTAAAAATTTGAACGGTTTACAAATCATAATAAATTTTAATTTAACAAGACTAATTTCCGTGTCTCTCTTTTATTCGATCCGGTAAATACATAAAAATATATTCCTGATGTAAGTGGACTACTAAACATGGATGAAGTATCAAGCTGAAATTGGTATGAACCGGATTGAGTATAACCTAAATCCTTAAAAAAAATTTGTTCGCCTAAAACATTGTAAAGCTGAAAACTTAAGTTATCTGGAGCGGCTAAGGAATAATTAATAATTGTTTTTCCATTAAATGGATTTGGATAATTCTGTTCAACCTTAAATGATTTAAGTTCATTAATATTTTCATCATCAAGCAATCCTGTTGAAATTGGAGTTATAACAATTCCGCATAATAAAGCGTTATCAATTTTTTCTGCGAATTGTATATCCAGCACGCCATCATTTATCTCAACATTAGTTATTTGCCTAACTAAAGCGGCATTTTTCCCCACAGTTTGATATATATCCAGATTTTCAATCACACGATTTTGTTCTAAGTAAACATCAAATACTCTGCTACCAGAAGTGTTAAAATATTTTTCCGAAAACAGCAGCTTAACATTATAACCGCCATTTGGTAATCTAACTTTATAAGTTACCATCCCGTATTTGTCTGATTGAAAAATTACATCTTCGTCGGTACCGCTTATTTGCAAAGATGAAGGATAACTAGCTAAATTACCATCAAGAAATCCGAATTCAGTATTCTTGGTCCAATCGGCATCTGCTAAATAATCTAACGCAGCGGAACCTCCACAATTAATTTTAATAGGAAAAGTTAAGGCTTCAGGCATTATTATGGATGTTGCTTTAGCACTCATTGTATTTGGTACTGCTGAATCATCTTTCATTGACATTACGACAAGCGTTTTAGTCGATGGTATGACCAATCCTGAAACTGAGAGTTCAACACTTTTTAAATCCTGCTGAAGCACAGCACTATTAATTGTAACACCTTGAATTATATAATTAGAAATATTTTCAGCAGTTGACGGATCAAGTTCTTCAGAAAACGTTACAAGCACTTTATTTGTTGAAGCACGCGCCCATAATAATGTTGGAGGCTGTAAATCTACATAACCAATATTAGTATTGTTTGTAAGGCAAAGAATAAGTTTGCCATCATCAAAGACAGCATTTTCATGAATAAAATCACAATTATTTCCATTGAATGTATGTGTTGCTTTATCCCAGCGTGTTGTATCCCAGGAATCAAAATTATCAGTCCAATCAAGCGTAAAATTATTTCCGGTTCCATAGTTCCCTGTACCGGGAGTGTGCGCGTAGTAACTTACCCAATCATAATATGCAAATGCAGGTAATGCCTCAGGATTAAAAACCCCAGCCCAGTTCTCATAAAGTGGATTCCAGATATTCATCATTATCTTTTGAGGTAAGGTAAGTGTTTGAATATGTGAACCGGTTTGTTTTAAGACTTCAACTCCATCAATAAACCAAGCTACATATTCGGGTGTCCATTCAAAGGCATAAGTATGATAATCCTGATGCGGAGAAGTTTGCATTGGTTTATGTGCAACGTGATTAGTTTGATTTGGAGTGATAGTATTGAACTGTGCGTTATCAAAATACCGCCCCATAATTTCAATATCTATTTCATTCCAATTCCCTATTCCGCCCCCGCCGTCATAATAAGTAAAGAATGAAGATAACATCCCTTCGCGGAAAGCAGATTTCATTCGAACTTCAAATCTTCCATAAGTGTATGAAAGTTTTGTTCTGTATTCTGCACCTTTAAAATCTCTGCTTAGAATATTTATCTGAGCAGAAAAGACGAGAAGCAAAATGAAAATTAGAATTTTTGTTTTCATGTTATCTCATTTCTTGAAAGAGAAAAGCCCTCCTCAAAAAGGAATAAAGAAGAGGGCTTCGTTAGGATCAAAAACTTACTGAAAGTGTAAACTTTTGAATATCCGAAAATCTGCCAAAGTCCTGATAAGCGTAATCAATCTTAAATGCAACATTTCCGATTAGTAATTGCTTAACACCAAATCCAAAAGAAAATGATTCTTCAGAAGTATCAAGAAACAATGCTTTATAACCAGCTCTCAAAAATAAGAAATTATTATAAGCATATTCAGTTCCAACATTTATACTTTCGTAGTCATCACTCGGGTGCATTGCATCTAAAGCGATTGTTAATTTATGCATATCCATTTTTATAGGGTCATACGCAATGCCAACTCTGAAAGTAAGAGGCAGTGCCCATGAATTTGTTTCCAGATATGCAGGTAGATCACCATTGTTACCACTATTTACAGGATCAAGATCATGCAATACAAGATTTGAATTTCCTAACAGTTGCATTGTAGTTCCGAAATTTGAAATTGACATTGCAAGAATTGCATCATCAAAAGGTGTTACATATTGAACACCGAGATCTAAAGCAAATGCACTAGCACTCATTTGCCAGATACTTTCGTAAATAAATTTAGGTGCAAATCCTATCGAAAAATCCTCCGTTAATTGAATAGCATATGCTAAACTAAAAGCAGCTTGAGTTGAAGAAAAAGTTTCACCAGTTCCTTCGGGATTGCTAATGGTAGTTACATTCATTTCACCAATATCAGAGCCAGTGTAACTGAAGCCAACCGTTCCCAACTCTCCCAAATTATAACTAGCAGCAAGGTAATTGTATTTAATGTCTGCAATCCATAATGTGTGATCGAACGAGACATTGATACCTTGTGTTTTAGTTAAGCCTGCTGGGTTCCAGTAAATTGAAGTAACATCATTGGCAACGCCTACAAATGCACTGCCCATACCAATTGCGCGCGCACTTTGTCCAATCGAAAGGAATGGTGCGGCCGTAGTACCCTTTTTAGATACATCCGAAATAAAGCCTGATTGCGCAAATATTTGCGGAAGTATCAAACTGATCAGCATAAAAATTATTAATATTTTGTTTTTCATTTCAATATCTCCGCTATTTAATTAAAGCAAATTTGCCGATATGTTCACCAACTTCGGGAGCATCAACGTGATAGAGATAAACTCCGTACGCTGCATCCATACCATCTTCGGTTACAAGATTCCAGGAAAGTGATCCATCTGAGAAAGCGGAATCTTTTGTTAGTGTTTTAATTAATGCACCCGCAATTGTGTAGATACGCACTGTGCATTGTGCAGGAAGATTTATGAAATCAATTTTCCTTTCACCTCTGCCTGATGAGTTAAGATTTCTCTTTTCCCAGGTTGCTGCGCCTAGGTAAGGATTTGGAACTACGTCAATTTGTGATAATTCATTTTGTGCCTGTGTTTTATCAACAAGAACTGGAACTGTAGAATAAGTGAAATAATCCCCTGTCTTAAATGCTTTACGTGTCGCTATCTGAAATTTATCTCCATTAACCGGTTCGACAGGAGTGTCGTTTGGATTTATGGGATAGCCATATGTTAGGTTCCATGCAAAACGAACGTTTGTAGTATTTATAACACCATCTTTAAATTCAAGAACCTGAATTGTATCCCCTACTGTTAATGTCTGAGATGCATCGGCATCAAATACTGCTACCTTAGAATATTTTCCTTCAGTCCTGTTCCAGATTTTGAGATTCACCGGGAATCGTCTGTAAAATGGAGGTGATTGTAAATAGCATGTATCCAATGGTACATCGGAAAAATTAATTTCATAATCTGCAGGCCAGGGAACCCCTCTAACGGCAGTTTTATTTTTATACACTTCCATATTTAAATTACTGTTGCCAATCAGCCACCCTGTTAGTGAATCAACCACAGAAACAGTTGTATCGTTAATTATTGAAACTGCCATACCATCAAATGGCTGGCTAACTCTGCCTGCTCCAATAGTAGTCGTATCTTCATTTACAATGATTGTATCAGTAACATTCTGAAATGTTCTTACAACATCGTATGATATTGTTTTATAAAGCGGATAATCATCAGTTGACTTAAAGACAACATTATATTGTGCACCATCAAGTATGGCATTTGGATTAAGAATATTTACACTCATAGATCCAGTGCCAACACCATCGCTAACTTGTTTTGTTTCTCCAATAATCTGTGGAGGAACATATCCTGCTACTGGTGAGTTTGGGATAACAACTGCACAGTTTATATCAACAAACTGAACGTTGCCGGCAAAGTCCTGCTGAATTATTTTTGTACATTCAGTCGGCTGCAGTCCTCTAGTGCCTCTGTTAGGATCACCCTGATCATAAGATACACAAGCATAGTAATAAGTTTGTCCGTTCTGTACATCAGTATCAACATATGAATACCTTAAACCAGTATCATCACCTCTCCAGAAACTCGCACCATTAACACCAACGGGATCAGGACCTTTAATTCCGTCTATAAGATCATAACGAACAAGCGGTTTCCAATAAACCGGTGAACCTTTAGAATCTGTAATAATCTTAATATCATTAAACTCTGCTTCTGTGCTTCTGTATATCATATAACCTTCGAAATCTTTTTTTGCTCCTTGTGTTGGATCATCATTTTCATA
>JBBQSH010000159.1:0-7474 GCA_038214015.1 Ignavibacteriales bacterium
AAGTTTGCAGGAAACTCTAAAGATAATTTTGAGCGACTTACGGTTACTCTTGCATCCTCAAGTGGTTGACGTAAAACTTCTAAGACATTTTTTTTGAACTCCGGTAATTCATCTAAAAATAAAACTCCAAAGTGAGCAAAAGATACTTCTCCAGGTTTAGGAAATGATCCCCCACCAACAAGTGCTGCATCTGAAACCGTGTGGTGAGGACTTCTGAACGGTCGTTCTGTAATTATGGCTTTGTGTTTTGGTAAGATTCCAGCTATTGAATGAATCTTTGTTGTTTCTAATGCTTCATCAAAAGTAAGTGGAGGGAGTATAGATGGTAATCTTTTTGCGAGCATTGTTTTTCCTGAGCCGGGAGGTCCTATCATAAGTATGTTATGCGCACCTGCAGCTGCAACTTCTAAAGCTCGTTTAACATTCTCCTGCCCTTTTACATCAGAAAAATCATGAAGATAAGAATTAATAGAAGAAAATAAATCATTCTTATCCGTAAAAGTTTTTTCAGGATTTGAATCTTCATTCAAATAGGAAATTACTGCTGTTAGGTTTTCAAATCCGTAAACATCAATTCCATCAACAATAGCAGCTTCATTTGCAGATTCTTTCGGAAGGATAATTCTTTTAATTCCCTTTTTCTTTGATTCAACTGCAATAGGTAATGCACCTTTTATGTGCCGTAATGTTCCATCCAAAGAAAGTTCACCAAGAAAAACAGAATCAGTTAAAAATTTATCAGAGACTATTTCTTCAGCGGCAAGTATTCCAATTGCTATAGCAAGATCGAAGGAACTTCCTTCTTTTTTGATATCGGCTGGGGCAAGGTTGATTGTAAATTTTTTAAGCGGAAATTTGATTCCAGAATTTTTTATTGCTGCTATTACTCTTTCTCGGCTCTCTCTCACAGCATTATCGGGTAAGCCAACGATTATAAATCCGGGAATTTGTTTTTCGACATGAGTTTCAACCTCAACCAGATTAGCATCAATTCCGTAGGTCGCACTTGTTAGAGTTTTGGATAACATGATTTAATCCATACTTTTTATTTGGATTTTATTTTGATATCTGAGGCGAGATGATTCACCCCAATTTGATCAGACACTTAAATCTAAAAAATCATTAAGAACAAAAAAACTATTTATATTTCCTTAAGAAATCAATTCTATCCTGCAGTTGATCAACTGGAACTAAGAGTTTATCTTTTCCATAAATTGCATCTTCTCTATTTGAAAATGCTAATTCATAATCTTTACTCATAACTATTGCTTCTTCAGGACAGACTTCTTCACAAAAGCCACAGAAGATGCAACGCAACATATTTATCTCAAACTTTTCCGGATATCTTTCTTTTTCTCTTTCAGTTTCAGCAGCCTGAACTTCAATTGCAAGTGCAGGACAAACACGTGAACACAATCCACATGCAACGCATCTTTCTTCACCATTATTTTCTTCAACAAGAACTGGTCTACCGCGATATGAGCCTGCTGGAATAAATTTTTCTTCAGGATATTCCATTGTAAACTTAGGCTTAAACATTGTTCTTAAAGTAAGCGACAATCCTTTAATTATTTCGGGAATATATATTTTTTCACCAAATGTTAAATCTTTTATTCTCTTTTTAGGCGGTATGTTATTACCTGACATCAAAACTCCTGTTAATATATTCTTACTTTATGCATGTTTAACAATATAAAATTATAAATTAAAGATCATAATTAAAACTGCAACCCAAATTATATTGAATAATGACAACGGGAACATAACCTTCCAGCCCAAATTCATCAACTGATCATATCTGAATCTTGGTATGCTCCATCGTACCCAGATGAAGAAAAATAGTAATGCGCCAACTTTTACAAAAAATCCAGCAACTTGTAGTGCCAACACTAAACCCGATGATAATCCCAAAGTTTCTATGTAAGGAATCTGCCAGCCTCCAAGATAAAGTGTAACTATCAGTGTACTTGCAATTAACATATTTGCATACTCAGCTAAAAAGAATGCTGCAAATTTCATACTGCTGTATTCTGTGTGATAGCCACCGACAAGTTCCGGCTCTGCTTCTGGTAAATCAAACGGTAGTCTGTTAGTTTCTGCAAAAGCTGATACAAGAAATGTTATAAATCCAATTGGCTGAACAAAAGCATTCCACATCAAACCGGATTGTGATTCTACAATTGCCATTGGTCTGAGAGATTCTGATAAAAGGATTACACCGCCAATTGAAAATCCCATTGAGATTTCATAAGATATCATTTGCGCAGAAGATCTTATCCCACCAAGTAAGGAATATTTACTTCCTGAAGACCATCCTGCAAATGTAATTGCGTAAACTCCAACTGATGTTAAAGCAAGGACATAAAGTATCCCAATATTAACATCAGCGATAACCATTGGAATATCAAAACCGGCAATTGTAATTCCAGGCCCAATTGGAATAACTGCGTATGTAGTAAAGGCAACAAACAATGCAATCATCGGTGCAAGTGCATGAATTTTTTTATTAGCGTTATCAGGAACAATATCTTCTTTGAATAGAAGTTTAAAAACGTCTGCAAAAGATTGAAGTAACCCATACCAGCCAACACGATTTGGTCCAAGGCGGTTTTGTGCCCAGGCACTTATTTTTCTTTCAAAGTAAACAAGATAAGCCGCTGTCATTAACATCATCACAAGAACAATTACAATTCTTATCAACAAAAAATTGTAAAAGCTTATGATTGACCACAAAATATTCCAGATTGCTTCCATTAAAATTATATTCCTTATAACCTAAATTTTTACAGTAGATTTTGAATTTACTGATTTCAATTGCGCACCAAGTTCTCCAAGTTGATCGTAATCCAATCCTTTAAATGCTTCTATCGAATTTGATATATCATAAAAAACTTGTTCCGCCATATTATATTTTAATTTTTGTCCCATTGCAGAAGCTAACCCAGTCAATATCTTCCAGCTTGATCTTGCATCATAATGCTTTCCCTGTGCCCAGCGATCATACTTTGTTCCAAACTTATCCAAGCGGCTCATAGACATTCCTTCAAGCGCACGATCTACATCTTGTGTAGCAAGTGCAGGTCGAATTCTTTGAACTCTTCCTTGAAAATTAACAAAGGTTCCATTTTTTTCTGCATAAGTTGCAGCAGGAAAAACTATATCAGCAAGAGCAGATGTTTTATTAAAATTACTTGCGTTGATAATTAATAAATCAAGTTTAGCTAAAATATTTTCCAGCTCAGGATTATCATTTAATATATCATCTTCTAAAACGTAAAGTGCTTTTATTTTTCCTTCGCGGATTGCTTTAACAATTCCATTATAATCCAAACCAGTTTTAGATGGAATTACACCCACTAACTCAGCACCTTTTGAGTTTGGAGTTACATCTTCATTTCTCAAAATCTCATCACCAAAAGATGGATCGATGTGACGAACAAAATCTAGATGTCCTGTTCCTAAAACTGATTTTGCAAATTTTGCGGCAATAAAATTATCTTCAACAGTTGCATAAGCAGAACCGAGAATCGCAATTTCATCTTTATTAAAAGCTTTTAGATTTGATGCAGCTTTTGCATAAGCTTCATCCCAGCCAACTTTTATTAAATTACCTTCAACTCTAATATGCGGTCCATCAACTCTGTCTTTTGCATTAACAAATTTAAAAGTGTTCAATCTTCCGTGATCACACATCCAATAACTATTTACTTCTTCATTGTATTTTGGAACTAACCTTAGAACTTCATTATTTCTTGTCCATACTTCAATGTTGCATCCACGTGCGCAGCCAGTACAGATTGAGTTTGTGTGAGACATATCCCATACGCGTGCCTTAAATCTAAAATCACGATTTGTAAGTGCACCAACAGGACAAATATCAACTACATTCATTGAGTATGGATTATCAAGTTGTTCGCCTGGAAAAGTTGTAATTGTAACTCGATCTCCTCTTTGTACAAATGTAAGTTCAGGATCTTTTGCGATCTCATCGCAAAAACGAATGCAGCGTGAACAGGAAATGCAACGTTCACCATCAAACATTACATTTGGACCAAGCTCAACTCGTTTATCTTTGTGGACTTTTTCTTCAACAAATCTGCTTTCACCAACGCCATGTTGATAAGCATAATCTTGAAGCTTACATTCGCCTGCTTCATCACAAATTGGGCAATCAAGCGGATGGTTAATCAGAAAAAATTCCATTACGGCATTACGTGCAGAAATTGCTTTATCTGATTCCATATGTACAACCATTCCTTCTGCGGCAACAGTTGAACATGCAATAACAAGTTTTGGCATTTTTTCAACTTCAACCAAACACATTCTGCAATTACCCGAAACAGATAATTTTGGATGCCAGCAGAAGTGTGGAATTTCAATTCCATTATCACGCGCGGCTTCAATAATGGTTTGGCCTGATTTGAACTCTATATCTTTTCCATCAATATTAAATTTCGACATAATCTACTCTGGATTTTTAACTTAAAACTTAAGCTGCTTTTTTTATTGAATTATCTTTTGAACAAATAATTATTTTGCTAAGTGTTGATTCATTTAAAACTTCGTTGGATAGCTTCTGAATATCTTCTGAAGTAACTGAATCAATTTTAACTAATATATCTTCAATCGGAACAATCTTTCCATAATGTAAAAGCGAGTTTGCTAATCGTATCATTCTGTTAGTTGTACTTTCAAGGCTCATTAGTGTGTTGCCTTTGATGTACTCCTTAACACGCTTCAATTCTTTCGGTTTTACTTCAATGTTTCTCAACTTAGTAAATTCACGATGAACAATTTCATTTACCTTACCTGCTTGTTTTTCGTTTGTTGAATAATAAACTCCGAATGCAGAAACATCCAAATAAGAATTTAAAAAAGTATTTATCTGATAAGTCATTCCGAGTTTTTCTCTAACCGCCTGAAAAAGTCTTGATGAACTTCCATCACCAAGTAAAGTTGAAAGAACTTTTAGTTTGTGTCTTCGTGGATCATTAAATCCATAAGTTGTTCTTCCTATTATAGAATGAACCTGCTGAATTTCTTTTTCAATATTAACATGGTTAATTGTTTGCTTAACAAAGTTTTTTCTTTTTTGGTTAGATGTTGTTCGTTTTCCTTGAAAGTATTTTTCTGCAAGCACCACAGCTTCTTCATGATGAATTGCGCCAGAGACAGAAATTAATAAATTATCCAACCTATAATTTGCTTTGTGAAATTGATGAAGAATATTTGAGTTATACGAAAGAATATTTTTTTCAGTTCCGATAATCGGATAACTTAAACTGTGTCCATTAAAAATGTATTCTTCAAACTTATCAAAAATCAATTCTTCCGGATTATCATCGATGTCCTTCAATTCATCAATTACAACACCTGCTTCTTTTTTGATATGAGAATCTTTAAACAATGGATTTTGAATCATATCTGAAAGAACAACAAAAGTTTTCTTAAAATTTTCTGATAAACCTCTGCCATAATAGCAAGTTTGTTCTTTTGATGTAAAAGCATTTAAGTAACCGCCATAAGATTCAATCTCATCAGAAATTTGCTTTGCTGAGCGGCTTTTGGTTCCCTTAAACAGCATATGCTCGATGAAGTGTGAAATTCCATTATTGCGCAAATTCTCATCCCGAGCACCAATATTAAACCAAAATCCAAGAGAAAATGATTTTAAATAAGGAATGAATTCCGATACAATTTTTACACCGTTTGAAAGCGTCGTTACTTTACAATTATCCACAATTTCCATCTATTAATAATGAATTAAATATGGTTCAAATATAGATAAAGAGGTTTAGTCAATCAAGAAAGGAAAAAGTTCAAAATTAATTATCTATAAATCAGATTATAAAAAAATTCTTTTGTAAATCTGTTCAATCTCAGATATTTCACTTTCTGTTAATTCTAAAAATTCATTTCCCTTTGCTCGCTTTGATAATTTACCATCATTTTGAGATAAGAATTTTATTAATAAATCTACCATTTTATCTGGCATTTGAAATTTATCATCCAACCAGTTTTTCATCTCATCGTATTTCTGAAGATATGATATTTCATCTGGAATTATCTTAATTGAAGTATAATCAATACAATCATATAAAAATTCTGCGTGCAGTGTAGCATCAAAATATCGATAGTAATCAATAGTTTCATTTAAAACATCAACATTGTTATCATTTGTTTTTCGCCATTTTATAAAATCGTGCAGAGGAAAAGAATAATTTTCTAGTACTCTTTTATAATCTTCTATCTTTTCTAAAATAGCAGTAGAGACAGGAAAAATAATTCCCTGCGGTGTATATTTCATTTTAGCTAAGATATGGTGAAATAAATATCTATGAATTCTTCCGTTAGCATCCACAAATGGATGAATGAACACAAATCCAAAAGCAATTACTGCAGCAGTTAAAACAGGATTAAATTCATCATTTTCTAATTTTACAGCAGTCTCAATCAATCCACTCATAAGTGCTTCTACATCTTGCCAGCTTGCTGAAATATGATCTGGAATTGGTTCAGAAGTTAAACGATCATGACTACCAACAAAACCTCCTTCAGTTCTATAACCCATTTTTACAAATCTGCTGTCCTCGATTAATATCTGTTGTAGTCTTAGCAATTCATTTTTATTTAAAGGTTTGCTACCAGCTTGTCCAATGGCTCTTCCCCAGCGAATTGCTCTATTATTTGTTGGGTTCTCACCTTCAATATTAAACGAAGCTCTTGAATCTTTTAATAATAGAAAAGCTGATGTTCTAAGTAAGATATCTTTATGTACATTTTTTAAATATGAATTTGTTTTACCTGTAAGATCTCCGCCAGTATATTTTTTTAACTTTTCTGATTTATAAATCAAAGGGCAAAAATTGAATGTTCCCGGTAAGTTATTTTTTATACGATGTCTTTTGGAATTTATACTGCGTGAAGAAGCAAATTGTAATGATTCATCAATTAATGGTTCAAGATTTTTTATCGTTAGATCTGGGATTGGAAGTATCTCATTCATCAACCATTCATACAGAAACCAGATTTTACGTGCATAGCGTCCAGTATATTCTTTCTGAATTAATCTTAATACTTGTTGTGTTGTAATTTTTTCAAACAGTTTTTTAAAGAATAGTAGATTTATACCCTCATATTTAATTGCAAAAACTAAATGAGCATATAATGTTTCTTCAGGTTGATATCTAGGTGATAGTACCTGCCAATTAGCATTTCTATAATTTTTGTGCTTCTTGCTGATTAAGGCTAGCTGATTTGGTATAGGTATTTCTAACTTCAAAAAATCTATAACTGCACCATATCCGATTAAATTGCCGATCTCTGGTGCTTCTCTTCCGCCAAATGAATTAATTTCAAGAGAAATCCTGTTTGTTTTCATATTATTTCTTTCATTTGAAAACTAATATAAGAAAATCAGGTATTAGCCACGAATAATAGGTTAATTTTTTTTATTATTATGAAAAATAGGTTT
>JBBQSH010000160.1:0-7432 GCA_038214015.1 Ignavibacteriales bacterium
TATGCTGCAGCTTTTCTTGCGGCTGATCTTGGAATGGATGTAACGCTTGTTGATCTTGATAAAAATCCCGGTGGCGTTTGTCTTTACCGCGGATGTATTCCATCAAAAGCATTGCTTCATGTTGCCAAACTTATTCACGAAGCTGAAGATGCAAAAAATTGGGGAATTGAATTTGGTGAACCAAAGATTGATATCAATAAACTCCGCGATTTTAAGAATAAAGTTGTAGAAAAACTTACAAGCGGACTCGGACAAATTTCCAAACAAAGAAAAATCAATTTTATTCAAGGCAGAGCAAGCTTTCTCAACTCATCAACATTAAAGATTGAAAAGGTTGATGGACAAACAATTGAACATACTTTTGGAAAAGCTATTATTGCAACTGGTTCTGTAATTACAACAATTCCATCTCTTGATATTAAATCTAAAAAATTACTTAACTCAACATCAGCACTTGATTTACCTGAAATTCCAAAATCACTTTTAGTTGTTGGCGGCGGATACATTGGTCTTGAGCTTGGTTCTGTTTATGAAGCACTTGGAACGAAGGTTTCTGTTGTTGAAATGATGCCCGGACTTTTACCTGGTGCTGATCGTGATCTTGTAAATTATCTTTCAATGCGCATTAAAAAATCTTTTGCTGAAGTTATGACGAACAGTAAAGTTTTGGAAATGAAAGAAGTTAAAGATGGTATCAGCGTTAAGATTCAGGATGATAAAGGAGAAGTTGCAGAAAAAGTTTATGATTATGTTTTAATGTCTATCGGAAGGAAACCGGAAACACGCGGACTAGGATTAGAAAACACAAAAGTAACTATAACAGATCGTGGCTGGATAAAAGTTGATAAACAACTTCGTACAACTGATCCAAATATTTTTGCCATTGGTGATATTGCCGGCGAACCAATGCTTGCTCATAAAGCATCACACGAAGGACGCACTGCAGTTGAAGTTATTGCAGGACATAAAGTTACCTTTGAACCACTTGCAATTCCTGCTGTTGTATTTACTGATCCTGAAATTGCCTGGGCAGGAATTACAGAAGAGCAGGCAAAGAAAGATGGAATAAAACACGAAGTTGCAAAATTCCCTTGGGCAGCAAGCGGCAGAGCAGTTACAATTGATAGAAACGATGGAGTGACAAAGTTAATTGTTGATCCAGATACACAAAGAATACTTGGAGTTGGAATTTGCGGTCCCGGCGCGGGCGAGTTAATTGCAGAAGGTGTTCTTGCAATTGAAATGGGAGCTAACGTTACAGATTTGAAATTAACAATTCATCCACATCCAACTTTATCAGAAACAATTATGGAAGCGGCAGAGGTTTTCTTTGGTCAAAGTTCACATTTCAATAAACCGAAGAGATAATTTTTTATTGCTTTATTTAAAACTAAAAACCCAATCCTTTCTGGAATTGGGTTTTTGTTTTTTTAATCATTTCTAGAATTTTTAATCCATCTTCAATTCAATCTCTTGCCGCCAATCTAAAAGCATTGTTTTGTTAAGAGCAAGTATTCCTTCCTTTGTAACACCAGAAGGAGCAGGGATCAATTCGTTAAGCCGATCAAAAGCAATGCTTCTATTTTCTGTGCTTATTAGTTGAATGATATGCCATAGTGATAGTGATTCTTTTTTTGTCATTAGTGATAAAATTGTTCCAACAGAGGGGTCATTAATTCCACTAAAATTTTCTAACAAACTAATCAACTGTGGAGAAGAATCAGAAGGATAGGGGATAGCATACTTTCCTCTGGTAATCAAACAACCAAAGTTTTTAGGAACATATGAATCAAATTCTTTTATGTTTACAATTACCCAGCCGCTTTCTACATTAAGTTTACACATTCCATTATCATCAACATGCAAGCGGAATGCGCCTCCGTTGTATAACTCTGTGAACTTTGCCAATGGGGTTAGAACTGTTAATATATCAGAAGCATCTCCTTCAAATTTTCTTACTTGTCCTTTGTCGACCTTTATTTCGTTGCTGTTTTTGGTTCTTGAAACAAATGAAGAATTATCTACTAACAATCTTCCCATTTCAGGAATTGCAACTGTTACTGATGAACTTGCATCAGTTTCAATATTGCTTTCGGATGGAAAACTATCCCCTTTATTCACAATACTATTATCAATTTTTGGCTGACCTGACGATGAAATTACTTCCCAACCACCACCTGGAGAAGTTATAAAAATATACGCAGCAATTACCACTATTAAACCCAAAACACTATAAGCAATTTTCTTAAATAAATCAGGATTAAATTTAAACTGCTTTTTGGGTTTTACTTTTTCTTCTTCAACATAGCTCTCTTTTTCTTCAGGAATTTCTTCTTCGCCTTTTTCTTTCTTTTCTTTATCGGCTAAAGCTTCGGCTATCTTCTCCTGTTCTTTCTGCTCGCGGATTTTTACATCCATTATGTAAGAAAATATTCCATTACGTACTTCTGTTGAGGGTTGAAGTTCTGGAACAACTTTATCAATTTTTTCTTGCATTACAGATGCATCGGAAAGCGAAGGCTCGCTGCTGGCGAGTTTAGAAAGAGCTATTCCTAAATGAACTGTCACCTGATCTTTTTTAATTCCCATCATATCGGAAATTTCATCAATCGTATATCCTTCAATTTTATTAAGAACAAATATCATTCGTTCCTGATCTGGTAATTCAAATATATGCTTATCTAATTCATCTTTAGATTCAAGTTCTCTTAATTCATTGTGGTCTACTTTTGTTTTATTTTTTTTTGAACGAAGTGAATCAATAGTTTGATAAACTGTTATTGCATTTAGCCATTTTAGAAATGAAGCATCACTTCTAACAAGATTCATTTTTTTCCATGCTTCAATAAAAGTGTCTTTAGTAATTGTTTCTGCAAGAGATTTACTGGCGGTTAGTCTTAATGCAAATGCATAAATCTTTCCAAGGTTCATCTGGAATAATTGCTCTATTGCGGCGTTGTTGCCTTGTTTAGCATTTTCAATCAGTGATCGTACAAATTTATTATCTGAGCTCACAGGTTTCTCCAGCTTTATTTAAGGTAGTATATCAAAATTAGTCTAACCAAATTTAAATATCTACTTTAACTATAACAATTAGTTATAATACAAGTAATTTCTCTAATTCTTTTATGGAGTTGACAGGTTGATTGCAAGAATAATCGCGACAAACGTAAAATGTCGTGTTATTATCTTTCATTTTCATATCTTTTGTAAACGATAGCAGTTCTTCAAAATCAATTTGAATATCATTGGGTTTAAGGATAACAATTTTATTTGGATTAAAAATATTTCTAATAAGATTTATTCCGTGAATAACCTCATCATCTTTCTTTTCAGAGACGATTACAATCTCTGTTGACGAAGAAAAGAGAAAATCCAATCCGCACATAAACATACAAAATGCTGATGGTGATTTTGAAACATAACCCGAGAAATATTTAATAAGCAGCGATGCTTTTTTTTCAAAATAAATGTTTGCAGTAAATCGCGATAATCTTATAAGATTTAATAAAGCTATAGAATTTCCGGAAGGAACTGCGCCGTCGTAAACATCTTTTTGTCTTGCAATCAACTCTTCACTATTTGATGATGTAAAATAAAACCCACCATTTGGTTCATCCCAAAATTCTTTCATTAAAATTTCATTTAACCCAACAGCTCGTTTTAAATATTTAATTTCAAAAGTAGTTTCGTATAGATCGATTAAAGCATTTATCATAAAAGCATAATCATCGATATGTGCAGGCAAACCAGATTCACCATCACGGAAGCGGTGGATTAATCTGCCGTCTTTTCCTATTAAATATTTTTCGATGAATGAATATGATTTGATGGCAGCATTAGCATATATATTTTCATCAAATGCTTGAGCAGCTTTTGCAAATGCTGAAATCATTAAACCGTTCCAATCTGTTAAAATCTTATCATCTTTATGCGGATGAATTCTTTTCTCTCTGTAGTTGAATAATTTTTTACGGATTGATTCTAACCTATTTTTAAAATCATCTTCGCTAATATTTAACTCATCAACAAACTCTTTGCTTGATTTTTTAAGATGCAGAATGTTTGTCCCGGGCATCATTCCTTTTGATTCATCAATCCAATTTCCATCATCAGCGATGTTAAATATTTTTATTGCAAAATCAGATTCGTCTTTTTCCAAAACATTTCTTAGTTCATCAGCATCCCACAAATAAAATTTGCCTTCTTCACCCTCACTATCTGCATCTTCAGCGGAATAAAATCCTCCCTCGGGATGAGTCATATCTCTTAAAACATACTCTAATATTTCTTTTGCAGTTTCTTTGTAGAATTTATTTTTTGTCGCCAGATAAGTTTCAGTGTAAGCCATTACCAGCATCGCCTGATCGTACAACATTTTTTCAAAGTGCGGTACAAGCCAATGCTGATCAGTTGAATAACGCGCAAATCCAAATCCAATATGATCATAAATTCCGCCCTGCTTCATTTCGGTTAAAGTTTTTTCAACCATCTCAAGTGCTTTGGGTTCATCCTTACGTTTCCAATATCGCAGCAGAAATAAAAGATTGTGCGGAGAAGGAAATTTTGGAGCGTTGCCAAATCCGCCATTTGTTTCATCGTATCTTTTGTTCAACTCATCATATGCTTTATCTAAAATTGATTCATCAATCTCGTTAGTGTCTGAAATTAAATTCTGTTTGTTTATGGATGAAGCAATCTCATCTGCAGATTTAATAACTTCTTCTTTCTTGGTTGCCCAAACTTCTTTTAATCTTGGAATGAGATCCACCATTCCGATTCTATTAAATCTGTTGTGTTTAGGAAAATACGTTCCCGTAAAAAATGGTTTTTTATCAGGAGTCATTACAATCGTAAGCGGCCAGCCTCCGCCCCCTGTAATCATCTGGCAAACTGACATATAAATTCCATCAATATCAGGTCGTTCTTCACGATCAACTTTTATAGATACAAAAGCATCGTTCATCAACTTTGCAACTTCCGGGTCTTCAAAAGATTCCTTTTCCATTACGTGACACCAATGGCAAGTTGAATATCCTATTGATAGAAAAATGGGTTTATCTTCTTGCTTTGCTTTCTCAAACGCTTCATCACTCCAGGGGAACCAATCAACAGGATTGTATGCATGCTGAAGTAAATACGGACTTTTTTCGTTTATAAGTTTGTTAGGATTATTCATAAAATTCTGTAATAATTTTAAATTGTGCTATAAGATACTAATCAAATTATGTTGTTAAAATTACACTTTTTTAATAAGTTGCCACACATTTTAACATATTTAAAAACTAGGAAATTCATCAAATAATATGGAAAAAAAGAACAATCTATTTCTTCCTGCGGTAATAATAGGTGTTAGTTTTATTATTGGTGTTGTGTTTTTTACAAATGCTTGGAAATCAAACCAACGTGCCAACCAGACTATAAATGTAACCGGATCGGCAAAAAAAGAAATTGTTTCGGATCTTGGTTTTCTTCGTGGAACAATATCGGTAAGAGACCAAACATCAGAAAGTGCATTTGCTGAACTGAACAGGCAAAAACCAATTCTTGTTTCATATCTTGAAAGGAAAGGATTTCCAAAAGATAAAATTGAATTTAATACAATAAACAATTATCCCGTTTATGAAATGAGTGAACAGGGATATCAAACAGGAAGAGTGATAGGATATATTTATAGTCAGCGTATAGAAATTCAATCATCGGATGTAAATAAAATTAAAGAACTTTCACTGGATATAACCTCACTTATTGAAAGAGGTGTTAGCTTTAATGTTGAACAGCCGGAATATCATTACACAAAAATGGCAGAATTAAAAATT
Organism: Ignavibacteriales bacterium; assembly: GCA_038214015.1. Lineage (GTDB taxonomy): Bacteria > Bacteroidota > Ignavibacteria > Ignavibacteriales > Ignavibacteriaceae > IGN3. The sequence goes on from JBBQSH010000160.1 coordinate 5,820, forward strand.
GAAATTCAGGCAGCAGCGGCAAGAGATGCAATGATACGAGCCCAAAAAATTGCTGAAGCAACTGATAGAGATCTTGGACCCATGCGAAGCGCAAGAATGGGCGTTCTTCAGATCACCCCAAAATTTTCTAATGCAATTTCTGATTATGGTATAAATGATCTTAGCTCGATTGAAAAAGAAATAATCGGAGTTGTGAATGCTTCGTTTGAAATAGAATAATATTAATTAAGATTTTTCGTTAACAAATTAATTATTGAAATATGACTAAACCACAGATATGGGTAGCAGCGTTTTTACTTTTATTTATTGTTCTTTTTATGATTGGCCGTTTAACTAAAGAAGAAGAAGTAATGAAGGATTTCTCAGGGATGAATAACAACCCAATGGGTGAACAAACAACTGCGGAACTTACCGGCGATAAACTAATTCAATCTTTTGGATGCAATAACTGTCACGGTGCTGATCTTGCAGGAACAAATATGGGTCCTTCTCTAAAAGGTTTAAAAGAATTCTGGAGCAATAGAGATAATCTTATAAACTATCTTCGCAATCCAAATTCATATATGGATTCAGACAGATTTAAAGAATATAAGGCAAAATATCCAAACGGAATAATGCCATCCTATGGCAATAAGGATGTAAAGGATTTGGGTAAGATTGCAGACTATCTTTTAACACTATAAATAATCATTGTATAAATTTTACCAATAAGCAGTTTCATAAGTTAAAAATACAGCATTGTCATTCCCACGAAAGTGGGAATCCACTTTATTTTATGCGTTATAGATTCCCGTTTACACCGGAATGACACATAAAACTTGACTTATGAGACAACCTTTTTTTTATACCTAATTAAATAGAGACCTTAAAATTCATATTCCCCCAATATCCAATTCTCAATTCCACATTCTTGATTCTAAATTCCCTTCCTATTTATCATCATTTTGTATTTAGCAAAACCTAATAAACAGCATATCTTATTTGAGAAGAAAAACTTCTTAGGATTAAGAAAAAATCAACAAAAAAATGTTTTGCTATCGCACTAATTGAATTAAAATAATTATTTGGTGTAAAGTATTATGGCACTTAACATGTTAATTAAGAATTAACAGAAAATTCTTAATTAACTACATATTCCATAAATTTATCTTTAGGGGATAAACATGGCCAAAATAGCAATCATAGACGACGATCCTGATATTGTGGATGCCAGCAGTTTGGTATTACAATCAAAGGGATACGACGTTATCACAGCTTCTAATCCAACGGATGGTTACAAAATCGTTATGGAGCAAAATCCAGATTTAATTATTCTTGATGTAATGATGATTGAACCGGACGACGGATTTTTTCTTGCACAAAAATTCCGAAAAATGAATGTTGATGCACCAATCATAATGTACACATCGGTTTCAAAATCTTTAGGGATGGAATTTGGGGTAAGTGAAATGGTTCCTGTTGATGAGTTTGTTGAAAAACCAATCTCACCGGAAACACTAATTGACAAAGTCGAAAAATTATTAGCAATTCATTTTAAGGAGTGAGCAAATGCTTGTTGTAGAAAAAAATGCTCTCTCTGAAGAGATTGAGGGCTACGTAATAAAATACGGTAA
>JBBQSH010000161.1:0-7420 GCA_038214015.1 Ignavibacteriales bacterium
GAGCCAACTGCCGGAATCGAACCGGCGACCTACTCATTACGAATGAGTTGCTCTACCAGCTGAGCTAAGTTGGCTTATAAAATACTATTCTTGATGAGAAAGAAGAAGGCGAAGACATAACTCTTCGCCTCTTAAAATAAACTAACGATAAAAAACTATCTTATTTTCTTTTTATGTCTGTTCTTACGTAATCGTTTTTTTCTTTTGTGTGTAGACATTTTATGGCGTTTTCTTTTTTTACCACAAGGCATCGGCTTTTTCTCCTTTAAGAAATTTACTAATGATTATTCAATAACTGTTCTGCTTTTTTCCCAACTTCGCTGGTTGGATTTAGATCATAGGCTTTTTTTAGCCACTCTTTTGACTTCTCAATGTTCCCTGCTGAAAGATTTACTACACCTAAGTTTAGATGTGCAATCTGATGATTTGGAACATACGTTAACGCTGTTTCCATTTCCTTTATTGCATTTGGATAATCCTGCAGGTTAAAATAACAAAATCCCATATCAACTCGTGCATCAGCATCTTTGGGATTTTTATCTAAATATGTTTTATAATTCTGAATTGCTGCTTCAAATAAACCGGAATCATTTTTCAAATGTGCTAATTGCAGCAAGCTTTTATAATCCTCTGGATTCTGTTTGATCTTTGCTTCAAGATCATTTATCATTTGCATATTGTTAAGATTAACACCGGAATTTGTATTTGGCTGTACCTGATTTTGATTGGTTAAATTAGCATCTACAGTAGCCGAATCCAAAAGACCCGAAGTAAAGATTATTATAGCTATTACAGCTATTCCTCCAATTAATATTCCATATATTACTTTAGGATTTAAAGTTTTATCTCCAACAGATGATACCTTTGATTCTACGTTTTTAGATCTAGAATTTTTTGATCCAAAAACATTTGTACCACACTCAGGGCAAAATTTATATTCTTTTTCAAACTTGTATCCACATTCATTACAAAACTTCGGCATCAATAATTAACCTTTCCTCTTTTCGCTCATTCCGGCATTCACAATATCTTTAAATTCTTTTGAGAATTTAAAAGTAGGCACATAATGTTCATCAACAAAAACTTTTTCACCTGTTTTAGGATTACGGGCATTTCTGGCATTTTTCTTTTTTACTTTATAACTTCCAAATCCGCGTATCTCGATACCATGACCTTCCTTTAATGCTTCGATTACTGTGGAAAAAAACCCTTCAATAATTGCTTCTGTTTCAAGCTTTGTAAGCCCTGTGCCTGCAGCAACTTTATCTACAATATCAGCTTTCGTCATGTAAAACCTTAATAATTAATAATGTCTATTTATTTTGGCCGCGAAAATTATCAAAGATTTGTACTAAAATCAACCTAACTGCTTATTTTATAATATATTAGAAAATCATCAGGTAACCTGAAAGGCAGTTAATATCTCATTTTGGATAGAATTCTCTTAATTAGTAAACCAAAAATCTTATTATGTTTGTTTTTGGTTATTTTTTCTATGGTACGTGTATTGCACAACAGAATGCTTATAGGAGAGAAATTTGCAACTTATTGAAATTATACAACTTACACTTTTGATTATTGTAGCCTTTAGTGCGATCATTTTGCTTTTTTCCTATATGGGATACAGGAACAAATCGAATGTAAAAGAGTTTCCTGAGTCAAAGAGCGTTATAAAAAATGAGAATATTCAGAAATCCATCATTTCTGATAATTTAATAAAAGAACCTGACACGGATCTTCCACAAAAGTCTATCAAACCAAATCCGAAATTTGAAGTTTTCACTCCAACTCAGGATAATAATAAAAAATCGACCTCAGAAAATTCTATCAAAAATAAATCTCATTTTCCCCATATCTTAACGATTAAAGACAAATCAAAACAAGCTGATTGAAATAATCTTGTTTTAATCATGTGTTGTGTAGATATTTTCTTCACTTAATCGTTTATTATATTTCCATAATTGTATTTTCGAGTACTAATTAATTATAACTATGAAAAGAAAATAAAGATTGAAGAAATGTCTTGCCAGCATTGTGTAATGGCTACAAATATAAGAGATATAAAAACTTAATATGCAAAATCAAGAAACAAAAATTATTTATATCAAGAATATGGTTTGCAATCGCTGCATAAAAGTAGTGCGCGAAGAATTTGAAAAACTTGGACTCTATGTTAAGAATATTCAGCTTGGTGAAGTAGAGGTAATTAACGATGAAACAAAATTGGATATTAAAAAAATTAATGATGCTTTAGTGGCAAATGGTTTTGAGTTGTTGGATAACAAAAACTCCAGGGTAATTGAGAAAGTAAAAATATCTGTTATCAATTTGATTAAGTCAGTTGATTCAGGAAAGGATATTAATATTAATTTTTCAGGATATCTTACTCATCAATCAGGCCTTAATTATCATTACTTAAGCACATTATTTTCTTCTCTTGAAGGAATTACAATTGAAAAATATATCATTCATCAAAAAATTGAAAAAGTAAAAGAATTGCTTGTATACGGAGAATTAACCCTAAGTGAGATTGCATTTCGATTGGGTTATAGTTCCGTTCAGCATTTATCAAACCAATTCAAAAAAATTACCGGTTTAACACCTTCCTACTTTAAATCCTTAAAATTCAAAAATCGTAAAGCCATAGATAGCATCAATTGATGCTGAAAATTTTATAACATTTTGTAAATATTTTATAACGCATTTACGCTGTTATTACTTTAATTTTGTCTTAACAAAAAAGGAATATCATTATGGAAAAAGTATTTAAAATAGATGGGATGTCTTGTCAGCATTGTGTTATGGCAGTTAAAAAAGAAATTCAAAAACTTAACGTGCAAAATCTGGATGTAAAGATTGGTGAAGCAACTGTTGAGTTTGATGAAAACATAGTGAGTGAAGAAAACATTAAGCAAGCAATTGTTAATGCGGGTTATCAAGTGATTAAGGGATAATTCAAAATGAATCAAATAGCAACAGAAAAAATTTCTCTTCCGGTTGAAGGTATGACTTGCGCAAGTTGCGTAGCTCGTGTTGAAAAAACCGTGGCAAAATTTGATGGCGTTTCTGCAGTAAATGTAAATCTTGCAACTGAAAAGATCACGATGGAATACGATCCTTCAGTAGTTGATTTAAACAAACTTGCGGAAACGGTTGAAGATATTGGTTATAAACTGGATCTGTCTATTTTACAGCAAGGGAAAATATCTGCACAAGAAAGAACAGAGTACGTTGATTTACATCTTAAAGAATTAAAAAGCGATTTAATCTTTGCTGTTGTGCTTACAATTCCTATCGCAATAATTAATATGGGAATGATGTGGGAAGGTTTTTTTCTTAACAATTTCTTTAATGTTGAGCAGATAAATAAAATCCTTTTGCTTTTAACAACACCTGTGCTTTTTGTTTCGGGTAAACGTTTCTATAAAATATTCTGGAACAACCTAAAGCATTTTTCTGCAGATATGAATTCATTAGTTGCAATTGGCACGGGTGCGGCATATTCATTTAGTTTATTGATTACTCTATTCCCCGAAATATTTACTCACTCCAGCCACAACAGTCATGTTTACTTTGATACTGCTGCTGTAATTATAACACTTATACTTTTAGGCAGATGGCTGGAAAGCCGAGCTAAATCAAAAACCGGATCGGCAATTAAAAAATTAATGGAACTTCAACCTAAAACTGCAATCGTAAAAGAAAATAATCGCGAAGTTGAAAAACAGATTGATGAGTTGAAATCTGGTGATATAATTGTGATCAAACCTGGCAGTAAAATTCCTGCTGATGGAATTATTACTTCCGGTTCATCATCTGTAAATGAAGCAATGATAACAGGCGAAAGTTTACCCGTTGAAAAATTCCTTGGATCAAAAGTTATTGGCGGAACAATAAATACATCAGGTTATTTTGAATTTGAAATAACAACTATCGGAAAAAATTCTGTACTCGGGCAAATAATTAAATTGGTTGAAGAAGCACAAGGATCAAAAGCTCCGATTCAAAATCTTGCTGATAAAGTTGCTTCCATATTTGTTCCTGTAGTTGTAATTATTGCAATAGCCACTTTCTTTGTTTGGCTGTTTATTAAACCAGATGATATAAGTATTGCACTTATGAATTTTGTTGCTGTGCTTATTATCGCCTGCCCATGCGCACTTGGTTTAGCCACGCCAACTGCATTAATTGTTGGAATGGGAAAAGCAGCACAAAATGGTATCTTATTTAAAAACGGAGAAAGTTTGGAAGGACTTCATCGAGCCGATACAATAGTATTTGATAAGACAGGAACTATTACCGAAGGTAAATTATCTGTAAAAAATGTTTTTGTTAATGAGATTTCCGAAGGTGAATTTTTATCAACATTATCCTCACTTGAAAGTAAATCTGAACATCCTATAGCAAAAGCTATAACTGAGTATGTAAAAGAAAATAATATTAATCCGATTTTGATTACAGAATTTGAAAATAAACCGGGCAAAGGAATAAAAGGGAAAACAGATAAAAATAATTTACTGGCAGGCAATGAATCCTTCATGCTTGAGAATAAAATTGATTTAAACGTTGTTAGAAATGAATTAAAAAATGAAGTAATAAAAAATTCCTCGCTAATTTTTCTTGCAGTAGATGGCATTTTGAAAGGATATGTTTCGGTAGTTGATTCTGTAAAAGACAACTCAGCCGAAGTGATTAATAAAATCAAAGAAATGAAATTAGAACCAATTTTACTCTCTGGTGATAATGAAAATGTTACAAAATATATTTCAACTATTATTGGAATTGAAAACTATGAATCCGGTGTTATGCCTGAACATAAATCCGGCAAAGTAAAAAAACTACAAGATCAGGGAAGAAAAGTAATAATGGTTGGTGATGGAATAAATGATGCACCTGCCTTAGTGCAAAGTAATATTGGGATTGCAATTGGAAATGGAACTGATGTTGCAATTGAAAGTGCAGAAGTTGTTTTAATTAGTGGTGATTTAAGCGGAGTTGTAAAATCAATAAAATTATCTAAGCAAACTATTGCAGTGATAAAACAAAATTTATTCTGGGCTTTTATTTATAACGTAATTGGTATTCCTTTAGCGATGCTTGGATTGCTTAATCCAATGTTCGCAGCCTTTGCAATGTCGTTAAGTTCTGTTTCAGTTATCAGTAATTCACTTAGGTTGAAAAAAGTAAAGCTATAAAAAAAATTCTCCAAGACATCCAATATATCAGGATGTCATGAGGCTGTCTTAAAAGTAACAAATAAAGAATTGTCTTTCCCACGGAAGTGGGAATCCATTTTTATCCTAAGCATTATAGATTCCCGTTTTCACTGGAATGACTATTAAAGCCAACCTTTACAAACAGCCATATTTTCTACATTCTTGGTAGACGCTCTAAATATGAACTGTTACTTAAAACAGCAAAGGTTTCTGTTTTTCTAAGTTCATCAAGATTTAAGCAATTCATATAACTCATTGAGCTTTTTAATCCGTCAGAAATTCCATCAATAACGCTTTTGACTGCACCGTTATAAGCAACCATTGTTTCTTCACCTTCGATAAATTCATTGCGCATTTTTACACCGAAAGAAGCAGAGCCGCGATATTTTTTCCACAGTTGCCCGTTATATTTTATAACTTCACCGGGAGTTTCGCGAGTACCGGATAACATTCTTCCTAACATTACAACATCTGCACCTAGTGCAATTGCTTTTGCCACATCACCAGGACTTTTAACGCCGCCATCCGCAATAATTTTTATCTTTAGTTTTTTATCTTTTCTGGCAAACAAAATATTCAGTAAAGATGATACTTGTCCAATCCCAATTCCAGTTTGTATTGATGTAGTGCAAACACTTCCGCTGCCTATTCCAACACGTACTGCATCTGCACCAGCATTTTCAAGCTGCTCAAGACTTGCACCATGAGCAATGTTGCCCACAATTACTTTAACATTAAAATTTTTCTTAATCATCTCAGTTTTTTTTAGAACTTCTTTATTGTTAGCATTCGCTGTGTCAATACAAATCAAATAATTTTTTGCAGCAATTTTTTCAATAGTTTTTAGATTAGTATTCAATGCAATTGATATTGCTTTTATACCTTTCCCGTTTTTAGAATTTAGAACAGAATCGAGCGATGAATCAAATCTATTTACTATTCCAAGACTTCCGAGATTTGAAAGTTCCTTTGCCATTTCAATTCCTGTAACGGAATCCATTGGACTAGAAATGACGGGCACATTAAGTTTTAATCCAAGAAAGGAACAGTTTGTTGAGGCTTCCGTTCTTGATTTTATTCTTGATACCTCAGTTGGTATAAGACTGATGTCGTCATAAGTTAATGATTGTTTGTATTCGTTTAATTCAACTTTGGTGTAAACTTTCATTTATATCCTATTTATTTTTAGATTAAGTTTTCTATTTCATCAATTATTTGATTCATCTTTTTTGTAACTGCTAAGATTGGTTCCTGTGAGTTCATATTAACTCCTGCCTTATTCAAAATATTAATTGGATATTCAGAACTTCCTGCTTTTAGAAAATCTAAATACTTTTGCACGGCAGGCTCACCTTCCTTTTTAACTTTTAATGCAAGTGCTTCTGAGGCCGCAAAACCCGTTGCATATTGATAAACATAAAAGTTATAATAAAAATGTGGAACTCTTGCCCAGGTATAACTTTCTTCTTCATCAATTTTCATTTCAGGTCCCCAATACTTTTGATAAACATCCTTATAGAGTTTGCATAAAACATCTGGAGTTAATGCTTCACCGCTTTCAGCTTTGGAATGCGTAAGTGATTCAAACTCAGCAAACATTACTTGCCTATAAACAGTTGTTGTAATGTTATTAAGATATTTTTCTAACAAGTAAAGTTTTTCTTCTTTTGATTCAGATATTTTTATCAAATGATCAAGCAAAAGATTTTCATTAAACGTAGATGCAACTTCTGCAAGAAAGATTGAGTAATTAGCATAAGGATATGGCTGATGAAGCCCAGTATAATATGAGTGCATATTGTGCCCCATCTCATGTGCTAAAGTAAAAACATCGTTAAGTAGATCAGTCCAGTTCAACAAAACATAAGGATGAACTCCAAATGTTGTACCTGAAGAATAAGCGCCGCTTCTTTTTGCTTTTGTTTCGTAAACATCAATCCATCTGTTATCAAACGCTTTATTAAGCGATGACAAATAATCTTTGCCCATAATTTGCAACGAATCAATTACAATTTGCTTTGATTCTTCATAAGAATATTTTTTCTCGAGTTTCTGATCAAACAAAGTAACATAAACATCATAAGGATGAAGTTCATCAATCATAAGAAGTTTTTTCTTTAATGATGCCCAACGGTACATTGGTGCAATGTTTTTATTAACTGCTTCAACAAGATTATCATAAACAGAAATTGGGATATTATTTT
>JBBQSH010000162.1:0-7380 GCA_038214015.1 Ignavibacteriales bacterium
AATCTGCCAAGTATAGTTGGATTTTTAATTGCGGGAATGATAATTGGTCCTTATGGATTTGATCTCATCAAATCAGTAAACCAGATTGGCGTAATGGCTGAAATTGGTGTTATGCTTTTAATGTTTACTATCGGACTTGAGTTTTCACTCTCTCAACTAATCAAAATTAAAAAATTCCTTCTTGTGGCTGGTGGGTTTCAACTAGCAGTAACTGTTGTTCTAAGTACAATAATATTTTATTCTTTAGGAATAGAAATCAATCAGGCAATTTTCTTTTCTTTGTTGGTAAGTTTATCAAGCACGGCAATAGTGTTTAAAATTCTTTCAGATAAAGATGAACTCGAATCACCACAAGGTAAAATTTCTATCGGCATTCTAATTTTTCAGGATCTAGCAATCGTACCAATGTTTCTATTACTTCCTTTGCTAAGTGGATTTGGTCAACTTGGAGCCGGAGAAATTGCGTTGAAACTTCTTATTGCGTTTGGTGTACTTGCAGGATTACTGTTCCTTGCAAGATTTCTGATGCCGTTAATCGTTTACCAGCTTGCAAACATAAGATCACGAGAAGCATTTACAATTGGTGTTATCCTGCTGCTTCTTGGAACTGCATACATTACTCATTCATTCGGTTTATCATTTGCACTTGGTGCTTTTATTGCCGGACTGATATTGTCTGAATCTGATTACAATCATCAGATCGTTTCAGATATTTTACCTTTTCGTGATTCATTTAACAGTATCTTTTTCGTTTCGATCGGTTTATTGCTCAACATTCAATTTGTGTTAGAAAATGTTTTACTGATAAGCGGACTTACACTCGGAATTATAGTTGTAAAAACGCTTGTGATTGTTACTATAGTTTATTTTATGAAGTACCCTTTACGCATTGGTATCCTTGCTGGATTAGGTTTAGCACAAATCGGTGAATTTTCTTTTGTACTTGCTCTGGCCGGATTAAACTTTAAGCTTATTGGTAATGACTATTATAACAGCTTTCTTGCTTCCACAATTTTTTCTATGATTCTTACTCCGCTGTTAATTAAACTCTCTCCTTTTATAGCAGGAAAAACTTCAGCTTTAGAAAAGGATAAAAAGCATAGTGAAAATTATCTTGATAACTTACATGCACATGTTATCATTGCTGGGTTTGGATTGAACGGAAGTAATCTTGCAAGAGTATTAAAGGAAACCGGAATTAAATACGTTGTAACAGAGCTAAACCCGGACACTGTAAAAAAAGAAAAAGCAAAAGGTCAAAAAATTATCTATGGCGATATAAGTAAAGAAGAAGTTTTAAAGGCAGTAAAGATTGATAAAGCAAATACCATTGTTTATGCTATATCTGATCCAGCAGTTACAAAAAGATCTTTAAAGCTGGTTAAGAGATTAAATACGCATATTTATGCATTGGTAAGAACAAGATTTGTTACAGAGGTGGATGAATTAAAAAAACTTGGTGCAGACGAAGTGATTCCGGAAGAGTTTGAAACTGCTTTACAAATATTCAGAAAGGTTTTGGAGAGATATCATATTCCGTTAAATGTGATTATGAAACAAACCACTATTCTGCGGGAAGAATCTTACAGCTTTTTAAGAAAAGAAGGAATGGATATAAGTGCATTCACACATCTTGATGAAATTTTGGCTCAAGGATTAACAGAAACTTATTATGTTAATGATGATAATATTCACATCAACAAAAATTTAACCGAAATAAATCTGCGTGCAAAAACGGATGCAACAATTATTGCAATAGTTAGAGACGGCAAAACAATTTCCAATCCATCTGCAAAAGAAATAATACAAGCAGCGGATACTATAGTAATTTACGGCACTCATCTTTCTGTGGATCAGGCAATTGATGTTTTGAATGGCTAACCACAAAATTAATCCGTTACAAATAAGTTGTTACTGCTTCTAATCCTTTCTTAACAATATCAGGAACCATCGCATTTTCAGCGGGATATCCAACAACTAAAACTAAAAACGGTTTTTCATTAGTAGGTCTTCCCAGAATATTATTTAAAAATTTCATCGGGCTTGGGGTATGAGTTAAACTTACTAATCCTGCATTATGAATTGCACTGATTAAAAAGCCAGTTGCAATTCCTGTAGATTCCGAAGCATAATAAGTTTTTTGTTTGGTGCCGTCAGAAAGAATCTCAATCGATTTTGAAAATATTACAATCAGATATGGTGCTGTTTCAAGAAATGGTTTGTTGGAATCAGTTCCCAAAGGTGCGAGTGCATCAAGCCACTCTTTCGGCGCACGTAATGAATAAAACTCACGTTCTTCCTCTTCTGCCGCAACTCTTATTTTCTTTTTTATGAATGGATTAGAAACAACAACAAAATGCCACGGCTGTTTGTTGGCTCCACTCGGAGCAGAATTAGCAGCTAAAAGACAATTATCTATTATATCTTTAGGAACTTTTTTATCGGAAAAATCTCTTACTGTTCTCCTTCTTTGAAGATCTTCCAGCAGGGCTCGGGAACGATTTAACATTTCATCCTTCTGGAATTCTTTATACGCTGTTAATGGAATCAGATTGATTTCACTCATATTATTCCTGGATTTTTTGTTTTAAATTATAAGAATTTAGCTGTAAAGTAAACAAAGCTTATTAATATTTAATCACCCTTTATCATTATTATTTACCGATCACTAAGTAAGCTTTTCATCTGCAGTAACCATAAAGTAGTTTTGAGTGTCTAATGGATAACATCTAATAGGAGCTTTAAATGAAAATATTTACTAAGTGTTTAGTCGCTTTAACATTAATCTTTGCCTTATCATTAAACCACACATTTGCTTCATCTAAATCAGACGATAAAAAAGTAATTAAAGAAAAAACATTTCAAATTGTGGCAGGTAAAAAAATAAGCGTTATCTGCGATGGTGGTGATATTGTTTTTACGCCTTGGGATAAATCTGAAGTTTACGTTAAGATAATCGGTAATGACAAAGCTGCAAAAAAATACGATTTTATTTTTGATTCTAATTCAGATGAAATAACGGTTAGGGCCGAAAGAAAAAATGGTTTGAACTGGTTTTCTAACTTAAGTCTTAAAATTGAAGTTAAAGTTCCTGCAAATTTTAACATTTATGCCAATACAAGCGGCGGAGATATTAAAGTAGGTGGAGTTAACGGCGGAATTTATTTAGAAACCTCTGGCGGTGATATTTGGGGCGATAGATTTGAAGGTAACTTTTATGCCAGCACTTCAGGTGGGGATATAAATTTGTTCTGCAACAATGCAAAAATTGAAGCAAGTACATCGGGTGGAGATATTTCAGTTGAGTACACAGGAGTTAACCAGGGAATAGAACTTGAAACAAGCGGCGGTGATATTGATGTAAAAGTCCCTGCGGATTTTAATGCAAAGGCAAATCTGGAAACCTCCGGTGGTGATGTAGATTGCAACTTAACTTTAAATGATGTTAAAAAACTTAGTGATACGGAGATTATTGCAAATATAAATAAAGGAGGCAAACCTTTATCTGCAAGTACTTCGGGTGGAGATGTAACGGTTTATAAAAAATAATTTTCATCTCATCTCTTCTCCACAAAGCGCATCGCAAGGTGCGCTTTTTTTATTTGTCACAACAATATATCAAGAACTGTCATTGCGAGGAGTTCTCGACGAAGCAATCTCAGGTTTTAATTTAAGTATTCAATTTTCAGATTGCTTCATCCCGAAAAGCTGGGACGCGCAATGACTAGTTTCTTTTTTGTCACACTGAGCCTGTCGAAGTGTGACACTTTCGGGAATTAAATAAAAAGTCATTTCGACCGAAGGGAGAAATCTGTATGTATCGTTAAATAGTTTTCTCAGTCGAATCCGCCGCGGCGGACTTCGAAATGATCTCTATCGATTAACGATTTCCGTTTGACATTAACCCAACTCTTTTGAATTTTAATCCACAACAAAAACAGTAATTAAAAAATGTCCAAAAAATTTATCCACAAATACCTTAACGAAGAAGAACTCAAATCAATCTCTGCAAAGGTTGGTGAGATTGAAAAAACAACTTCCGGCGAACTTGTAATTACAATTAAAGAAAAACGCGGCTGGTTTGAAAAAACTAAATCTGTCCGTGCGCTTGCTGAAAAAGATTTTATTGTGGCAAAGATTGGCAAGACAAAAAACGCAACGGGAATTTTAATTTTTATGATATTTAACGCAAAGGAGTTTTGCATTCTTGCTGATAAAAAAATTGATAATAAAGTTAAACAATCTGTTTGGGATGAAATTACAAATGATATGAGTTTACACTTTAAACAAGAAAATTTTTGCAAAGGGATATTAAACGGAGTTGAGCAAGCAGGAAAAATTCTTGCTGCTCACTTCCCTATCCAGCCCGGTGATGTTAATGAGCTTTCTAATGAAGTGAGGGTTAAATAAAGATTAATTTCTTTTACCTATTTCTATAATTCCTTTACCTTGATTATTTCCGGCTACTGCCACAATATCACCTTTAAAGTCTAATCTTGAATACCCTTTAAGATAACTATTGCTGTATATCTGCCAGGTTGAGCCATTATAATGAGCAATAAAACCATTATCCCCATCAATAAAAATATCATTAATATCGATACCTCTTAATGAATTTTTTCCTCCCAATGGTAAGTTAATTTCGGTCCAAGTACCATATTTGTTTACATAAACACCCTCACCACAAACGTAGAGAAAGTTTTCATTGTATGACCAGGCTGAGTAAAGTCTTACATCCTGTCCCCAATTAACTGAATCAACTTTCCCATCAATTAGCTTTAATATTTTTTTATCATCCTCAACAAAAAATGAGGAAACTGCACAATAGACAATTGTTTTATTTTGATCATTTATTATTCCCCAGGCATCATTTATTATTGATGTTGTTCCACTCTCAATTTTTGTCCAGATGCTGCCGTTGTATCGTGCAATATTGCCGTTGTTTCCCACAGCATACAAATTATTACTGCTGCTGCCCCACATTTTGTTTATTTGCCAACCATCTCCATTTGGCATTAATGGCCATCCATTCTTATGTACAGTATAATTTAAACCATCCCATTTTATGACACCATCAAACCATACATCATTTTCTGAAAAAGCAAAAACAGTTCTTCTAGGATAACCACCATAACCACCAGTTTTTATCAACTCCCAGCTTTGTCCATTCCAATGCACTGCGTTATAAGAACTGGGATCAGGATTGCCAAGTGAATCATTCATATAAATCTCTCCAACAGCCCAAATATTGTTTTCGTCTATTATGGCAATATCGTAAAGTGTGCTGCTGCTATGTTGCCCAAACTCAAAAGTTTGCCAGCTAAAGTTGTGGCTGGTGGTGTCTAAGGTAGTAAATGTAACGGGATTGCTTTTTATTTCTGTGCCGTCATCATAAGTAACAGCATCAAATTTATAATTGGTGTTTGGTAGTAAATCATCAAAATAAAAAAGTGTTTTAGACTCGGCAACGATTACTGTTTTTATAATCTCATCATTCTTTTTTATATAGATATTTGCGGTCTTATCGTTATTGCCAATTTGCACTTCTATCCAGGCTTCGGTGCAGGAAAAATCTCTTAATCCCAAACCAAGCGCAGGATCAGGGAATGAAACTTCTGTGTTACAAGAAGTAGTAAAAATAAAAGTTATACCAAGAAATAAAGAAAATAAAATTAATCGCATAAGAACACCTAATAAAAATATTTACAATGCAATTTTACAAAAAGATTCTGAGTTTTGAACCCCTCCTAACCTCCCCTTTCGTAAAGGGGAGGAATTTCAAGCTCCCTCCCTTTGTGAAAGGGAGGGACGGGGAGGGTTCCCTTTTTGCAACTCTTTAACCTTTTCAGTTATAACACTAATCACAAAATCATTTGATTGATTTACTTCTTCATTCCTAAATCTTAAAAACTCAATTCCAAGATTTTCAATATAGGTTTGTCTTTCTTTATCATAATTAATAGCAGCTTGATTTATAAAATGTGAGTCGCCATCAATTTCAATTGCTAGCCTTAATCTTGGGCAGTAAAAATCTAACACGTAAAAATCTATACTGAATTGTCTTAAGAAGCGCTCGCCTAAAATCTGCTTTCGTCGCAGATAAGTCCACACAATTTTCTCTGAACCACTAGTTTTCTTTCTTAGCCGTCTACGTTTTTCCTTTTCAGAAAGCTTATTAAAAATTTGTGTCATTAGATTTTGTCTCCTTAATTCGAACCCCTCCTAACCTCCCCTTTCGTAAAGGGGAGGAATTTCAAGCTCCCTCCCTTTGTGAAAGGGAGGGACGGGGAGGGTTCAACTTACTCATTCTGCATTTCCAGCTCATAGCTTTCGCGGTATTTTTTTATTCCGCTAAAAACATACTCAGCAAATTTCTGTTGTCCTGTAGAAGTGCTTAAATGTTTTGCATCTTTAGTATTGGAAAGAAATCCACTTTCAATAAGCACACTTGGCATTGATGCACCAACGAGAACATAAAATCCAGCCTGCTTAACTCCGCGTGAAGAAAGTGTTGGATGATTACCAAACTCTTTATGCAGATATTCAGCAAAACGTTCAGAGTATTTCATATAAGATGAATGAGCCATACTAACAAGAATAAAATTTTCATCCGTTAGTTTTTCATAACGATTTGGATTTTCTTCATACTGTATTACGCTGTTTTCAAACTCGGCGATAGAAATTGCTTCTTTGGTTCTTCCGGGACGAAGCAAATAAACCTCAAATCCATTTGCATTACTCGGCTTTTTAGGAACAGAGTTGCAATGAATTGAAATAAAAAGTTTGCCGTTATTTTCGTTTGCAATTTTACCACGCTTGTAAAGATCAATAAACTTATCAGTCTTGCGTGTGTAAACAACTTTAACATCCTTCATATTCGTTTCAATAAGCTTACCAAGTTTCAGTGCGATAGAAAGATTTATATCCTTTTCCTTAACACCG
Source organism: Ignavibacteriales bacterium (assembly GCA_038214015.1). Classification (GTDB taxonomy): domain Bacteria; phylum Bacteroidota; class Ignavibacteria; order Ignavibacteriales; family Ignavibacteriaceae; genus IGN3. The sequence goes on from JBBQSH010000162.1 coordinate 6,943, forward strand.
TTTACACCAATTGCGCCTGCATCCTGTCCGCCATGACCGGCATCGATAACAATAACATCAAACTCCCATTTATCTTTGAGCTTGTTTGAAGAAGTGGTTTGATTAAACAACTTGTTATGAATTGTAATTTGAATGTCATTACTGTTATCTATATTCATTACTTCGTTGGTTGTGTACTCTTTACCAACAGTAATATTAATTATCGCATCAGCACCAACATTTTTTGCTTCAATCTTTTTAACGACTCCATCTGAGCCAGTATGTTTTATTTTTTCTTCATCAACATTTACTTTTCTGAAAGTCAGTGTAAGAACATTATTCTTAAATGTGCTGTGGTATGATGGAATTCGTTTATTTGATTTAACCGTTATTAAAGTTCCGTTTGCTTTTTCGTTTAGTACAATTCCGGTTATGTTGAATTTAGTGGTTGGCTCCTCG
>JBBQSH010000163.1:0-7342 GCA_038214015.1 Ignavibacteriales bacterium
TGATTAAAAGTTAATATTGAAATTATTGAGCAAGTATATTTTTAAGAATTTCATCGCTTACAGATAATAGACCGACCGGAGGTAATCTTTTGGTCAATTCTTTCCAATTTTTATCAAGTAAAAAGATTTCTTTAAACATTGGTAATGCTTTTTCAACTTCACCAGTGTTAGCTAATGAAACTGCAGTCCAATATTTCATTTCAAGATTTTCCGGAAACATCTGCATTGCAGCATTGTATTCATCCATAGCAAGATTCATATCATTTTTTTCAACAGCAAGATCACCTTTGTTCATATGTTCGTAAGCACGATAAACAGTTAATAATCTTTTAATCTCATCAATTGGTTCGGGATTATCTTCGACTCGTAAATCAATTACTCTATCTTCCCAAAGATTTCCTGTGGGATTTCCTTTTACAACAAGTAAACAAGCAGATTGTTGGCCTCGAATATCGCCGCCAGCATTTTGTGCGGCTTCAAGTGCTGATATTAATCTTTCTGCAAGCGGACCTTTTGAATTTTCAAACGCTTTAGACATTGCACTCCAGACAGTATTATTTAACATCATATTAGCTTGAACAGAATAATTATTTCCAACGATATGCCCTGCCTCAGAAATACATTTTGCACCTGTATATGCAAAGGAATTTCCTTTAGAATCCACAATTGCAAGTTGTCTCATTTCTCTTCCTTCATCAGTGGAAATTAAAAGCTCAACAACTTCCTGAGCAGTCATCCCTTTCTTCAGCAAATCTAATCCACTTGGACCAAAAGACGGATTAACAAATGATTGAGTTGCAACAACTCCAACTCCTGCTTCACCCCACGCAACAATTGAACCTACTGAAAACCAATGTGATTGAACGGCAACACCCATTTCTCCAGTTTCAGGATCACGCGCTACAATTGAAAATGTGTGTGCGAGAGGATTATCTCCAAAAAAACTTTGAGGCAATATTGAAATAGATAAGAAAACAAAGAACAAACAAATATGAATTATAATTCTTTTCATTACGCTTCCTCCTAAATTTAGACGAGGTCATCCTTCGACGGAGTTTATCCCGATTTGTATCGGGGCTCAGATGACATTAATTAATAAATTAAAAATCCTACGTCACACTGAGCGAAGTCGAAGTGTGACGTATCAAAACTACAAACTTTTATGATTATTTAATTACACTAAACATAACATTGCTTGGATATTCTTTCGAATGATAAATCTTAATCATCGCTTTAACAAACTTATCTTTATCAGCATTGTAAATATCACAAAAGGTATTTGGATTTACATCGAAGAATGGAAAGTATGATGAAGAAACCTGAATCATAATTTTATGTCCAGCTTTGTATGTATGAAATGCATCATTCAAATTCATTTTAACTTCAGTTACTTTATTCGGTTCAAATGGTTCTGGAATTTCATAACTGTTTCTAAACTTTCCTCGCATAATTTCTGTGCGGACTAATCTTTCATACCCACCCATTTCAACTTCTGCTGGATTCGGATCAGGATCAACTCCATTATCAGGATAAACATCAATTACCTTTACAACAAAATCAGCATCCGTTCCGGTTGTAGAAACAAATAAGTCTGCAATAATTGGTCCTGCAATTGTAACATCCTGAGTTAATACTTCAGATTCAAAAGTCAAAACATCAGGTCTAGTCGAAACATATCTTTGATCTTCTATCAAGTGAACAGGATTGTAAAATTCTTTTGAGTCATTAAACTTTGCGGTATATGGTATAGGGTTATAAGGATCATTCAAATATTCCGAAAATGATTTTTCATCATTTGGATTTTGTTGATTTAATTTTTCGTCTGATTGAAAATAATATTTTACTTCACTAACATTTTTTGGCGGCCAGGTTGGATAATTACTCCATTCATTTTTTCCTGTATCAAAAACATAAACATCATTCAGTTTCAAATTACCTTCACCTTTAAGATGATACTTAAAAAACGGGAGTAGAATTTCTTTTCGATAATAATCCGCTGTGTTACCGCCAAAATAAAAATCACCAAGTGAATCACCTTTAGCCCAAATCCACGAACCGTGAGTCCACGGACCCATAACTAATCTTGTATTATTTGGCATATCGTTCTGTTCAATCGTTTTATAAATATTCAAAGGTCCATACAAATCCTCAGCATCATACCAACCGCCAACAAGAAGAATTGCTGGTTTCATATTCTTTAAATGTTGAAGATTACTTCTTGATTGCCAATAATAATCATAAGTACCGTGAGCCATCATCGTATCCCAAAAAGGAATTTCATTTTTCAGAATTTCTTCATTCAATTTTTTAAGCGGTGTATGTGCCAGGAAAAAATTGTAAGCATCAGGCGAATCATATTCTGTTGCTTGAGGATATTTTGTTATAGGTTCTATTCTTGGAATTCCAAATCCTTTGAAGAAATTAAAAGACATCAGAACCGAAAAAGCACCGTTATGATGCATATCATCACCGATAAACCAGTCAGATATTGGTGCTTGCGGAGAAGCGCAAACAAGATTTGGATGTGCATCTATTGTACCCATCAAAGCATAAAAACCAGGATAAGAGCTTCCCCATATTCCAACTTTTTTATTATTGTACTCAATGTTATTGATCAGCCAATCAATCGTATCATAAGTATCGCTGCTTTCATCTATCTGCTTTCCTGTTTTGTTGGGAATATAAGCACGCATATTATCAAACTGACCTTCAGACATATATCTGCCGCGAACATCCTGCAGAACAAAGATGAAACCTTCCTTTGCAAAATCTATGGAAGCTCCAAGAAATCCTGCAAACTTCTCTTCACCATAAGGACCAGAAGAGTAAGGTGTTCTGGTTAATAAAATCGGATATTCTTTTGATTTATCTTTTGGTGTGTAAACAACAGTAAAAAGTTTTACTCCATCCCGCATTTCAATCATATATTCTTTTTTGTCATAGTTTTCTCTAACATAAGATTTCTGGGATTGAGTACATTGGGTAAAGAGAGAAGATAATATTACAACAAGAACAATACAGGATCTACTGAGGTTCATAACTAGCTCTTGATATTGAAATAATAATTGTGCTTCTTATAAGTAAATTAAGTTTGTTTGTCATTCTCACTGCCATAGGCATCCCTTCGGGAGAAAGTGGAATTCTGTTTGACTTACATCCTTCTGGATTCCCGTTTTCACGGGAATGACATTCATTCTTATACTACTAAAAATTCTTTTCACAGATAAAATACTTTATTTTTGTTTTAGTTAAAAAAAAATTTACAGGAACGATTTGCCGGATATTTTTGGAATAATAATTTTATTCTTTGTAGGTGTGATTGCCGCATTTATAAATGTTAATGCTGGCGGTGGATCATCTCTCACTTTACCAGTATTAATTTTTCTGGGATTAGACCCGTCTGTTGCTAACGGAACTAACCGGGTTGCCATTCTATTTCAGAATGTTTCTGCAGTTTATTCTTTTAAGCGAGAGAAATTTTACGAACTTAAAAACAGTTTAATACTTTCCGCACTCACTTTACCCGGAGCAATTATCGGGGCAATAACTGCTGTTCAGATAAGTGATGATTTGCTTGAAAAAATTCTTGGTGTGATAATGATTTTTATCATCATCATGATGCTTTTGCCAAAAAAGAAATCCGATAAAACAGTACCTGATTTTACGATCGACTGGAAGATTGTGGTTACAATGATCGTGGTTGGATTTTATGGAGCCTTCTTACAAGTTGGAGTTGGATTCTTACTGATGGCTGCTTTTCAATATTTGATGAACCTTGATCTGATCAGAGTAAATATGCACAAAGTTTTTGTTGTATTTGTTTTCACAATTCCCGCTTTGATTATTTTTATTTTAACAGATAATATTAACTGGTATTTTGGATTAACTCTTTCTGCGGGGAATGCTTTTGGCGGATGGTGGGGCGCAAAATTTTCAGTTAAGAAAGGCGAAAAATTTATTAAGTTTGTTTTGATAATTGCAATTTTAATTATGGCACTTAAACTTTTAAATATTTTTTAAATGCAGAAATTATTTTATTGTCGAGATTTATGTGTCATTCCCGTGAAAACGGGAATCCAATAGCTTAATCGCAAAATGGATTCCCACTTTCGTGGGAATGACAATTCTTGAGCCAGGAATTTGTGGAGAACTTCCTATTGAAAACTAAAACAAATAGCAAAGAGGAAAAATGAAAAGAGATATTAATTACAAGATAAAAATGAATAACGGAGTTGACATTCCACAATTTGGATTGGGAGTTTACCTTACAAATTCCGGTGCTGAATGTGTTAATGCAGTTACTTGGGCCTTGGAAGCAGGATACAGACACATTGATACTGCTAGAATTTATGGAAACGAAAAGGAAGTTGGCGAGGCAGTTAGAAACTCAAGTGTCAGAAGAGAAGATATTTTCATCACAACCAAATTATGGAATGACGACCACGGCTATATGCCTGCATTGAAAGCATTTGATAAAAGTTTAAAAACTTTGAGAACGGATTATATTGATTTGTATTTGATTCACTGGCCGGTTAAAGAAAAAAGAAAGGATAGCTGGAGGGCATTAGAAAAGATTTATGAATCCGGTTACTGCAAATCTATTGGCGTGAGCAATTATATGATAAACCATCTTGAAGAATTGTTTTCTTATGCAAACGTAATTCCGGTTATTAACCAGGTTGAGTTCAGTCCGTATAACTACCAAAAAGATCTGCTTGATGTTTGTACAAAAAATAAAATAATACTTGAGGCATATTCTCCGTTAACAAGAATGAAGAAGTTAGACGATCCAAAAGTTTTACCAATTGCAAAGAAGCATAACAAAACAGCAGCACAAGTTTTAATTAGATGGGCCATTGAACATGATTTGGTTGTGATACCAAAATCTGCAAACAAAGATAGAATAATTGAGAACGCAAATGTTTTTGATTTTGAATTAGATGCAGACGATATGAAAATACTAAATAATCTTGATGAGGGATTCAGATGTTCGTGGGATCCGACGAAAACGGATTGATATTATATTGCGCCATTGAGTCTAATTAAGTTTATCCCAAACGTGATTAGGGACTATCAGCGTTGAGCGGATTGTTATAAATGTGGACTTTTTTAAGTAATGGAAATAGTTAATCGTTTCCTAAGACCAAGTTCTATTATGCGATAAAAAGTTGAAATCTGAATATCACTTTTACCAGCCTCTATTCTAGAAATATAACTTTTCTTTGTCCCGGTTTTTTCTGCAAGTTGTTCTTGAGTTAATTTTGATTTTTTTCTCTCTTCTTTTAGCATTTCACCCAACCTGAATGAAATTGAATCAGCCTCGAATTTATCCCTGCGGTCACTTCCTTTTTTGCCGTATTGTTTGTCTAAGTGTTTTTCAAACGTGGTTATTTTTTTCATTTTCTTTTTCTTTTAATCTTTTCTTAAAAAGATAACTAATTAGTTAACCACTGCAAAAGTATTTTTTTACAATCCTAAATAATCTTGATGAAGGTTTCAGATGTTCGTGGGATCCAACAAAAACGGATTGATATTATAAATACGTCATTGCGATCCCGACTTTAGTCGGGTGAAGCAATCTGTTTATTTAATTGTTATTTGGCTAAGCCTATCGACGCGGATTTAAGAACATTTTTTATAGAAAATATTTTTATCTTCAGTTACCTATACACTATTGGTTCTTTCTTTTTTTAAGCGGTTATACCTTTACCATTCTCTTTTTTCTTTTTATTAATCGTTTTTGTTCTTCCAATAATGCTTTATTACGTTCTTGCCAGAATATTAATTCTTCCGCTATACTCAAACCAGCTAATTTTTTCCGCAATCTTTCGGAACCTTTCCTTTTCATTTCTACACAATCAAATTCTTTATTCATAACTTATAACCTCCATAGGTGAATATATTGCTATTTGTTGATAACCTTCTATAATATTTATCAAATTATAAAGAGCTATTTTCTCATAATGCACGATATGTTTAAAATTCCAACTTACTATAATTGGACAGTTGTTTACAGTTGCCAAAGCAACGTGAAGAGCATCATTTGAACTTTTCTTTGATACTATGTTTGCTTTAAGATAAGCTTCTCTTAGCATTAATGCTGATTCTGTAACTTCAACTAAAGTTGCGGTTGGTTTTAATTCGTCCAAAAATTTTTTTACGTGTTCTGGCGCTGCAACTATTTCTTCTTGAACTAACGCAGAAAGAATAAGTTGAAACTTATTTTCTTTAACTTGTTCAAAAAATTTAATACTTGCTTTTTGAAATTCAGAGTCAAATTTACCACCAATTATTGATGTGTCAATATAAACACGAATTACTTTCATAAGGTTGTCTTCTTTTTACTAAAATTTACGAAAATAAGTCTTAATTTCAAGTGTCTGCTAAAAGTATAACTGCGTTACACCTAGCTTAGTTTCCACGGATTATAGAGACTGCCCATCCATTAGCAAAAGTATAAGGAAGCCGAGTAAAACACAAATATAAATATTTTTGATTTTACTCTTGATGAATCTGATATGAAAGTTTTAGATAGTCTTGATGAAGGATTTAGATGTTCGTGGGATCCGACAACGATTGATTGACTTTCTGAATGTCATTGCGAGGAACGAAGCGACGTGGCAATCTAAGATATGTTACAGATTGCTTCACTCGAAGACTCGTTCGCAATGACATTTAATTAATTCACAATTCTAAGTATAGGAAAAGTTTCACCTTTCTTTAACAGATGTTCAAACTGTTTATATGTAACTAACCCAAGTTCTGACTTTGGCTCAAGTGCAATTACAATCATATTGTTTCTTAATTGACTGGTTGGAACAAAAATATAATCTCTTTCATTTAAATCGTTTTTAATAATTTTAACTTCAACAATTGGGTTAACAATTATATCTCTTTCAAAATCCATTGAATCAATTTCGGTAATAAAGTACTGTTCTATTTTATCTTTATCAGATTTTTTGTAATCAGAATAATTTAGTTCATGTCTATCAGCCCACTTAACAATATCTGTTAAAGATTTTGGTATTAAATAGCCTTTCGGTCTTTCAACATCAAATAATGATCTTACATTTGAACGAAAATCATTTACATTAACTAACGTGTCTTTGTTAGAATAATAAGAAAGCACTGGCAACTCAAGTTCTGATCTATCAGCATAATGTTCTAACTGAATTGCGACTTTATCGGGCATATCGTTACTAATTAGTTTTTGTCTTTCCGTTGAAACAAGTTTTTTAATTTGATCGCCGTTCTGAAAAGCAAACTCAAGTAAACCTAGCATCCCTGTCATCTGTCCTTTTGCACGATGTTCAAGATTATCAGTACTGTAATTCTCACCATT
>JBBQSH010000164.1:0-7328 GCA_038214015.1 Ignavibacteriales bacterium
CATAAATAATAAAGTTTTAATTCCGCAATCACCATGTTTGCGCGTTAAACAATAATCAGAAATATTTTCTATTGTTGAATATTCTCTTGCACCTGCCCACGGAATATTTATCGAAATCCAAGTAAAGATTCTTTTGGCAATTAGATAAGGATTCTTTTCATCACCAACAATTTCTTTGGAAAGATTTTTAATCTTATCTGTAAAAACAATGTGAGGTACTTTTTCAGAAGTGTATGTTTTGTACAATCCGGATTCTTTGTTATAGGGCTCAATCAATTCAGGTAAAATTAAGTTCACTTCATTGTAGTTTGTAACCTCAAGCACCAAATTAAAAATTGTTGGCTGATCTTTTATAGCAGGTTTCTGCATAAACAATGTTCGCTGAGGATTATCATTGCTTGCAATTACATACTCATCATTATTTACTGCTAAAAGTTTAATATCAGTTTGTCTTTGATGTCCTTCACGAGGGAAGGGAAGCCAGCATTTAATGATCTCTCCATCGGGAACTGCATCAGCATCCACAGTAACTGTATAATTTAATTTAAATGTTACAGGTTTAACTAAACTTTCCTGTGCGTTTGCAGATTCATCTAAAACCTTTGGAATGTACTCTTCAAGAAAAGCATCTAATGGATCTTTTATAAAACCATCAACTTTTTCTTTTTGCTTTTTAGCGTCTTTATTTATTCTAAAAAGATTTGATGCAGCACGAGAGAAGTACAGTTTTTTTCCATCTATTACTTTAAACTCAAGTGAACCATCATTTTCCCATTTCTCAAAATCTTTTTCTTTTACATCTGGATAATATTTGTTTACAAGCTTTAAAACATCATCTGCAGTTTTATTAAAATCTTTTCTGATTCTATTCAATCTTTCTTTTTCAAACTGAAGTTCAAAGATTTCTTCTGAGTTAAGTTGATTTGATTTTAATTTTTCATCAATTAATTCAGCAGCTTTTGTAAAATTTCCAGAATTAATTTGATTATTTAAGTCTTCAAATCTTGTTTGAGCTGAAAGAAAAGTTGTAATCATAAATATAAAAATTATTGTTTTCATTTTTTACTCTCGTATCTATTAAATGTGTCATTCCCGCGAAGGCGGGAATCAATATATGTATAAACTCAATGGTTAAATTAATTTCTCTGTTAAATCTTCCCAATTAGGATTAATACTCTCTATCAGTCTAATCTTCCAATCTCTATTCCATTTCTTCAGTCTTTTTTCTCTAAGGATTGCTTCATTAACATCATTAAAAATTTCATAATACACTAACAAATCAACATTATATTTCTTGGTGAATCCATCAATCAATTTTAATTTGTGTTCCCCAACTCTTCGTATTATATCATTTGTAATACCAATGTATAAAGTCCCATTTCGCTTGCTTGCAAGAATATATAAGTAACTCAGCTTACGCAAGCGTCAGAAAAACCCCCAAGGTTTTAAGATTCTTACTTCTAAAATAGTGATTTTAGCAAAACATTTTATTTGAAACCTTGGAGGTTCCAATTATTGCGTAAGGTGACTAAGTAATATTGTTTTTGCATATTTGTTTTAAGTAGTTTCCCGCCTTCGCGGGAATGACAATCTTAAATCACATACAAACTTAAAACAATTTAAAACATTATTCATCAAACTTTACTTATTTTTGTTACAATAATTTTCAACTTCATATGGAAATATTATGAAACCTTCCGAACGTTTACTTTCGCTGGATGTATTTAGGGGGATTACAATAATGGGAATGATACTTGTTAATAACCCGGGAACATGGGGCGCAGTTTATCCGCCTTTACTGCATGCAAAATGGCATGGCTGTACACCCACAGATTTAATTTTCCCATTCTTTCTTTTTATAGTTGGAGTCGCAATTTCATACTCGCTTAGCAAAAGAAAAGCTCAAGGCGGTGATATGAAAAGTTTGTACCTTAATATTTTCAGAAGAACAATTATTCTTTTTGGTTTAGGAATTATACTGGCAGGATTTCCGTTCGGACTTTTATTCGGACACGAGTTTTCCTGGAGTACAATTAGAATTCCCGGAGTACTTCAAAGAATTGCCATCGTTTATATGATCACTTCAATTTTATTTCTTACAACAAATACAAAATTTCAATATTGGTTTACAGGAATCATATTAATTCTTTATGCAGCATTGATGAGTTTAATTCCTGTTCCCGGAGTTGGTTATGCAAACTATGAACCAACAACTAATCTTGCTGCATGGCTGGATAATCTTTTACTTAACGGTCATTTATGGTCTGGTACAAAAGTTTGGGATCCCGAGGGAATTCTTTCTACACTTCCAGCAATTGGTTCTGCTATGTTGGGAATCTTTACTGGCAACTGGTTAAGAAGCGAAAAAGATCAAACAACAAAAACTGTTTGGTTATTTGTTTGGGGCGGAGTTTTAATGGTTGCAGGCTGGGTTTGGGATGGATGGTTTCCACTTAATAAAAATATCTGGACGAGTTCTTACGTTTTATATACTGCAGGACTTGCATTAAACTTTCTTGCTTTCTGTTATTGGTTTATAGATGTTAAAAAAGTTACCTGGTGGATAAAGCCGTTTCAGGTTTATGGATTGAATGCAATTACTGTTTTCTTTTTATCTGGTATTGTTGGAAGAATAATGTATATGGTAAAATGGAACGGAGCAGACGGTAATGTTGTTACAATTAAAAGTTACATTTTCGATAATTTCTTTCTTAGCTGGCTTACACCAATTAATGCATCACTTGCCTGGGCTGTTGTTTATATTTTAATTTGGCTTGGCTTGATGTGGATTCTTTATGCAAAGAAAATTTTTATAAAGGTTTAATTAAATGAAATCATTATTAATGTTTATAGTTCTATCTAGTTTAATGTTAGCACAACAAAATCCTCCAACTACTGTTAAATATGTCGATCTTAAAAAATATGTTGGATTGTGGTACGAAGTTGCAAAGATTCCCAACAGTTTTCAGGATCAATGCATTAAAGGTACAACTGCAAAATATATTTTATTGGAAGATGGAGAAATTAAAGTAATAAATTCATGCATTGATGAGGATGGGGAAGTTGATGATGCGGATGGAATTGCAAGAATAGTTGATAAGAAATCTAATGCCAAACTTGAAGTTAGTTTCTTCAGTATTTTTGGCTGGAGACCTGTTTGGGGCGATTATTGGATTATTGGTCTTGATGAAAATTATAATTGGGCGATTGTTGGAACACCAAGCAGAAAATATGGTTGGGTTTTAAGCCGCACTCCAAATTTAGAAAATCAAACGATGGACAAAATTTTTCAGATATTAAAAGACCAGGGTTACAATCCTAAAAGTTTTGAGTTGAGTAAACAATAAATATTTTTCAATCAGATTTCTTAATTGTAAAATCAGTGTTCTTAATGTGGATATCTCTCTGCGGGAATGGAATTTCAATTCCTGCCGTTCGGAAGCGCTTAAATATTTCGTAATAAAGTTGACTCTTTAAAACTTGTGGTTTGCTTATATATTCTGTTGTCCAAACTCTCAAATTGAAATTAATTGATGAGTCGTCATATTTATCAAATAATACTTCTGATAAAGGATTCTTTAAAACACCAGAATTTTCGTCTGCAACTTCAAGTAAAAGCTTTTTTATTTTTTCCGGATCTTCATTATATGAAACACCCACAGGAATATTGAATCTTATATTTCTATCAGAATGACTCCAGTTAATAACTGTTGAGGAAATAAATTCAGAATTAGGAACAATAACAGAAATATTATCATTTGTAATAATTTGGGTTGCACGCATAGAAATTTTATTTACATCGCCGCTTATATTTCCAACTTCAATCCTGTCTCCCACTTTAATTGGTCGCTCGAATAAAATTATTAATCCGCTCACAAAATTATTTGTTACGTTTTGAAGTCCAAAACCAATACCAACTCCAAGAGCACCGGCTAAAATGGTGACTGAACTCAGATCAATTCCCAAAGTTTGAAGAATAACAAAAAGACCAATCAATACAAAAAGATATCTTACTATAGTTCCTACGGCTATTCGAACACCAAGTTCAATATTACTTTTTGCAAAAACCTTATAAATAAACCATTTTTTTAGTATTGATGTAACAAAGAATAAAAGAAACAAAAAAAGCAGTAAATAGAACAATGTCCATATAGAAAGATTAAAATTTCCCAGAGAAAAAATTGTTTTGTTTATTGTTTGCCAAAGCTGTTCAATAAATGGTATTTCGCTAATCATAAAGAGAATCTTTACTTATAATTAAAAATATTAAATCTTATTTATATAATAATACAAAAATCATCTGTTTGATTTGATGAAAAATTATAGTTGTATCATAAATAAAAAAAGTATTGCTGTTTCACAATATTGATGATGGATGAATGATAGATGATACAACTCAACTCTAAAACATCAAGTTTACAATCCCCAAAAAAAAATTAGATGGATATTAAGCTATATAAATATTTCTCATCTTAATTTAGAAACCTTCGAGATTGCAAAGCATAAAACTTGAAGGCTTTGTTTTCTTAATCAATAAACATTGGTATAAAAACAGGAGCCATAATTGCCCACTCGGCAGATGCACTTCCAATAAATAAATATATAAATCCTACGAGGTTTGTACTAAAAATCTTGAAGGGTTTCGCAGATTTTCCTTTTTTATCAATCCTTTCACCTGAGATTTAATCTCATCCTTTTCCTCAAATTAACGTCTAAAGTTCTTCGGTTGAACTTCTTTTCTCACTCCATTTTTTCAATAAATAGCTTTGAATATCGATTTATTCTCAATATTGATAAGGGCAATGAAGGACAAGTTTCATATTTGATATAAATAATGCTTGTTATGCACAAAAATTCGTGGCACAAAGGTTGAATAAACCCAATCAATAATTAACTATACGCGTTTAAGGGAAATGATATGAAACAGTTACTTTTAATTCTTGTAATCCCACTTTTTGTTTTTTTTATAGGTTGCTCAGAGGACAAAGATGAGGAACAGCCAACAGAAACTACAAATAAGGAAGTTGCCTCTTGTGAAGGTTGCCATACAAATTATACGCATTTAAAGGCTGTCTACACTCCTGATCCGCCTTCGAGTGGTGGTGGTGGTTGCGGTGGTGAAACTCCACATATTGAACCATATGATAGAGTTTTTATGGGAGGTTCGGGTTATGAAAATTTTAAGAACGATATCCACGGAAAAATTCCTTGCACAGCATGCCACAATGGAGTTGATAAAACTGCAGATAAAACAGTTGCTCACTCAGGCGATTTTATGAAAAAACCCACGTCCGATGCTATTGCTAAATGCGGAAGTTGCCATCCTGATATTGCTTCAAAATCAGAGAATAATGTTCATCAAGGGTGGGGACAAAAAAGTATGGTTTGTTTACGTGCTGGTGTAGGTAATGTTCCTAATGGATTTGATGCATTAAGTCAGACAATGAAAGATGGATATAATACAAACTGCGGTAAATGCCATGCAACTTGTGGTGATTGCCACGTTAATCGACCAATAGCAGGTGGTGGTGGGTTATATCAATCTCATAACTTCTTTAAAAGTCCAAATATGGTAGATCATTGTACTACTTGTCATACAAGCCGCGGTGGACATGCATATTTTGGGGTTGGTGCTGGTACTGTACCTGATGTTCATCTAACAGGATCAGGATTTACTTGTATGAATTGTCATTCTAAACACGAAATACACGGTGATGGAAATTTATATGACGTACGTTATAAATATCCTGAATTACCTAAATGTACAAATTGTCACTCAGATATCAGCAATTCAAATGCATTTCATACAACCCATATGAGCACATTCAGTTGTAATACTTGTCATTCACAAGATTACAATAATTGCGGCAGCTGCCATATCGGAAGTGAAGAAGGTGCAAGAATTCATCCTTATCAGGGATACAAAATCGGAATTAGTCCGATTCAAGGAACAAGACCTTATGAGTTCACTTTACTTAGAAGATCTTTAATGGCACCTGATAGCTGGCAAAATTATGGAATTGCAAATCTATCCAATTTTGATGTAGCTCCTACTTACAAATACACAACACCTCATAACATTATAAAAATTACAACCCGAACAGGATTTAAAGATGGTTCGGGAAATTGGATTCCTTATACAAACTGTACAGAGGGATGCCATATCTCTAAAAATTCAGATGGAACTTACAACAATAAAGAATTATACCTTTTTGATTCTGATTGTATCGAAACATGGGAGAAGAGTGCAAATACTCAAATTATAGTGGACGGAAAACTTCCGGCAAGCTGGCAAGTTAATTAGAAAATAAATTAATACACTTAAACAAACTTTAGGAGAACTAAAAATGAAAGAACGTAAACTTTATTATTTGCTGTACTTATTTATCGCAGCAACCTTTGTATTTTTTAATGTTGGATGTAGTGAAGATGATCCAGTCACTCCACCAGTAACAGTAAACGAAACTGAAGAACTTATAAAATATCTTGAAAGTACTGATGGCGGATATATTAATAACGCTGCTCCTGCAGTTATTGCTGCATCTGCTGTTAATACCGATATTTTAGCTGGTGCAAATATTGCTATTATCGATGTAAGAAGTGCTGCTGATTACGCAACTGGTCATATCGACGGAGCAGTTAATGTAGCAATTGCTGATATAGTTACCTATTATAAAAACAACAATCTATCTTCCAAATCAAAAGTAATTGTAACCTGCTATACCGGTCAATCTGCAGGTTTAGCAGTTGCTGCACTAAGACTATCTGGGTACACTAATGTTTCTAGCCTAAAATGGGGAATGTGCAGCTGGGCATATCCAACAAGCTGGAATAATGCAAAATTATATGGTCAGACAACTCCTATTACTAAACAAATGACAGCTAATGCAAAGAATACAGCAGGCAACTTACCAACTTTCACAAGTACCGGAAAAACAACAGGTGCCGAAATTTTTGAGAGCAGATTAGCTACCGTTTTAACAGAAGGATTTACTGCGATCGGTATAACCAGAGAAACAGTATTTACGAATTTATCTAATTATTATATAGTTAATTATTGGCCGGTTGCTGAATATGATCTAGGACATATTGATGGCGCAATTCAATATACTCCAAGGAGTGATCTTAAACTTGCAACTTTCTTAAAGACATTACCGACAAACAAAACTATCCTGGTTTATTGTTATACAGGTCAAACTTCTGCTCAGGTTGCTACTTATTTAAGACTACTAGGTTATGACGCAAAATCACTTCAATTTGGTGCTAACAGATTGTTCTATGATACAGTACCTGCTTCCAAATGGAATGAAGCAACTGAATTTATGAAC
>JBBQSH010000165.1:0-7294 GCA_038214015.1 Ignavibacteriales bacterium
ATAAACGATAAAAATGACTGTTCAAATGAATCAGTTCTATAAGTATATCCCAGATTATGTTTTTTTACCCGATAACCGATTATTCCCATATCCGGAACCATTACTGGTATATTATAGCTCAGCGCCTGAAGCATAACCCCACTTGATCCATAAAAATTATTATAAGGCAAAATTATATGTGAAAATGATTTAAAGAAATATTCAATAATGTGGGGATCGGTAAGATATTCATTAGTTTCGAATAGTCTATTTTCTTTTTCCAATATGTTTCGGAGGTCATCAATCTTAAAATTATAATCATTCATATTACTTCTTAATCCGCAGTGAACAAAGCAGGCATTATGTTCAACAGCTGTTTTCAACAGCAAATCATATCCTCTACGCTGTTGAGATGTGCCGAAATACAACAACATAAAACGACTGCTATTTTTGCTTTTAAATTCTTCCAACCTACTGATCCAGATTTCTTGATCAGATGTTTTCTGGATCAACATCTTTTCTGCATATTCTTGAAAAACATCAGGTAATCCAACTGTTTTTTTGTGTTTCGAAACAAAATATTCGTCCAAATAAAAAGATGTATCCAAAGGCTTGAACAACTTATTTAAAACTTCATGAAAAAAACGGGCATCAGTTCTCCAAGTAAGGTTTAATCGCTTGATATACCTGAGTTCATTTATAAATTCATTTTTTTGATAAAAATGATATGGACGCAAAAAGATTCCACTTGTCTTACCAAGAAACTTCTTGCTACCCGAAAAAAGTTGTGAATTGAATAACTTAATGTGATTATCAGCTTCAGCAAAAACCGTTTGATCTATATTATAAAGTTGTTGTAGGTGTATAAACTCATCAAGATTTATTTTTAGCCCATGACTTTCATATTCAACGGTATCAACTCTAATAATTCTATTATCTGATTTTAGTTTATCAATATAGAATGAACTGCTCAGCTTTTCAGAAAAATTACCTGCAACATAAACATTATAACCTGATTTTTGTAAAATATCGGTAAGTACAAAGACATAGATCTGTCTATGCCCCACAAAACTCGGGGAATATATTAGTGCATTCATTCTTTACGTCGCTTCTCCTTACTGCAAAAAAATGATAGATGATTGACTTAACTTTTAAATACTAAAACAAAGTTGACAAAGGCATATCATTTAAGCATAGTCTAAGATTCTATTCCATTATATATTGGTAATTGAATTAATAAAACCAGTGTTAGGAAATTATTTTGCAGATTAATTTTCACTCAAAAGAATCAAATAATAATAGTTCTTAAATTTGAGTGTTATATACAATATCATTATCTTTCCAAGGAAGTATTATTGCCAAGGAACCAGGCCTGTTTGCCTTAGTTATTCTATTCCAGAAAGGCGATAATCCATGATTGACTTCTACCTCAAAAGATAACAAAGGGTCAGAATTGATAATCCAGTTTCTGCAATGGAGACTTATTTTGGGGCTGATGTAATATGCACCAGCATTGAAAAATCCTTCAGGGAGTTCACATACTAAAGAATTTCTACCCATTTTTAGTATTGGCCAGCTATCAGGTGTACCATCATTTTGATAGGTTCTTAAAATTACAATCCCATTTTCATTAGTGATATCAAAACCAATCACAAGTTCACTATCCAATTCAAATATTGTAAAATCTAATTGAACTTTAATTTTACCTCTGGAAAAGAATTGACTTCGGATATTATTATCCTCATCCAATATTTTAATTGATGAAAGCTTGATCATTGAATTTCCTGGTGCTGATTGATCATTCCACATTACAGCGCCCTCTTTTGAAGCTTCAAACATTAAATAATTTCGTACAACATCTAATGGAGTACTATCGAATGCAACTGTTCCTTTATTTAGTAAAATAACCCTTGTACATAAATTGGTTATTGCTTGCATATTGTGGCTAACAAACAAAACTGTCCTACCATCCTTATCACTAACATCTTGCATTCTGCCAATTGCCTTTTTCTGAAATTCAGCATCACCAACAGCAAGTACTTCATCTACAACCAGTATTTCGGGCTCGAGATGAGCTGCAATAGAAAACCCAAGACGCACAGTCATACCACTGGAATATCGCTTTACTGGTGTATCGATGTACTTTTCCACACCCGCAAAGTCTACTATCTCATCTAGTTTTCTAGTAATTTCAGCTTTTGTCATACCCATGATTGAACCATTCATATATACATTTTCACGGCCGGTCATTTCGGGATGAAAACCTGTTCCTACCTCAAGCAAGGATGCTATTCGGCCACGTGCCATTATACGTCCCGTTGTAGGAGTAGTTACATGGGATAAAATTTTAAGAAGTGTCGACTTACCGGCTCCATTTTTACCAATAATTCCTAAAACTTCACCTTTTTTTACTTCGCAGTCAATATCCCGGAGAGCCCACACATAATCACTTGTTGATTTTGATTCACGGTCATTTACTTGTCCTATCTTTATATAAGGATCCTCTTTCCCTCTGATATTTGTAATCCACCATCGATTCAGATCGTGACTTAAAGTACCGGTTCCAATTGTTCCCAGCCTGTATTGTTTTGAAATATTTTCAAATTTGATTGCTATATCATCCATAAATTTCAGGAACCCTTAATTTGCTTTGTTTTAGAAGTTTTTAGTTTTGGAAATTGCGCTTGTTACCACAGCCTAGGGCAAATAATATCAGACAACGTCCATAAATGACCTTTCAACCCTGTTAAAAATCCAGGTACCGATTAATAACAGAACTATCGTAAACAAAAAGCTATAGCCTAAAGAAAACCATGAAAATGTACCTTTGCCAAGAAATCCATATTTAAATGTTTCCATTACTGCTGTTACTGGATTTGCCTGGATCAACCAGATATATCTTTTATAATTGCCTTCCATAACTGAGAGTGGATAGATTACAGGTGTAAAATACATCCATAACTGAATGGCAAATGCTAGCAGAAACTTCAAATCCCTATATTTGGTTGTTAACGAAGAAATTATAATACCAAAACCCAAACCTAAACCCGCTAAAATAAAAATTAATACCGGAAACAAAAAAGCATATGCATTTACACCAATTGTGGAACCTTTCGAGGCAAAATAAATATAAACACCGACAAACAATAAAAACTGGATTAGCATCTTAAGTAACCCGGAAATTGTTACAGAGATTGGAACAATTAAACGGGGAAAGTATACTTTACCAAATACAGCTTGATTTGTATAAAATGTATCTGAAATTTTATTAAGTGAATCTGAAAAATAATTCCAAAGACAAATACCTGAAAGATAAAACAGGGGTTGAGGAATTCCATCAGTTGGAATCCCTGCCAATCCGCCAAAAACAAACATAAAAACTATTGTTGTAAATATTGGCTGAATAAAAAACCAAAGAGGCCCCAGTATTGTCTGTTTATAGAAAGTGACAATATCACGTTTAATATACATTTCTAATAAATCTCTGTATTTCCAGACCTCTTTAAGGTTGAGCCGAAAGAGACTTCCTTTAGGCTCAATTACTAAATCCCATTCTTTAATATTGATAGACATTTTATAGAATTAATTAATTTGACTTTGTAAGTAAGTAAATCTGATGAAGATTTTCTCATATTTAGCAAATATGATGAATTGGAGCTGCAAATGCTCTGAAAAATTTTTATTGTTGTTTATAATCCTAAGAGCAAATAAAACAACTCTAAGACTATTTAAACATGGATTAACTTGTTATCCTGATTTTTATAACCATAATCCTATCCTGCTAATTATTTCTTCTTATTGTAACCATATCCATAACCATATTGATCACTTTTTATACGATTATCGTTTAACACTAAACAAACATCATCGATATTTTTGTGTTTTAGATCTTTTAAGACCATGGATACTATTTTCTTTTTTGAATAATTATACCTAATTACAATAACCTTTATATCAGCTGTTTCCATTAGTAAAAACCCATCTGTTACCTGGGCTAACGGAGGTGTATCAATAATGATATAATCATAGAGTTCTTTGAGTTCCATGATCATTTTCTTTGTTTGATCCTGAGCAATTAATTCAGCCGGATTTGGAGGGATTGGACCAGAATTTATATAATCGAGTTTTTCATCAGGAGATTTAAGAATAATTTCTTTCAGACTAACTTTATTTATCAAGAAAGAACTCAAGCCTAGTAAAGATTCATCTTGCTTGCTGAAATAAGAAGAATGCTTACGTAAATCAAAGTTTATTAATAAAGTCTTGCGACCAAGTTGAGCATAACTCATAGCTACATTCAAAGCATTAAATGATTTTCCTTCACCGGCAATACAGGATGTCATCATTATTACTTTATGACTTCCACCTTTCATAGAAAAATCAAGATTGGTTCGGAGTACTCTATATGATTCAGCTATGGGTGATTTGGGATATTCATAAACTACATTACCGCTCTTTTTGTAATTGTGTAATATTTTTCCTATTACTGGAACATTGGTAATCCGTTCGATACCTTCCTGCGATTCAATTTTATTATTGAGCGCTTTTTTGGCAATCAGATAACTAAAAGGTATTCCTATTCCAAGAATGAATGCCATTATATAATTTTTTGTTGTATTTGGTGAAACTGGTCCACCACCTACTTGCATTGCAGGTTCAATAATTATATCATCTGGTAAATTTGATGCCTGAGTAATTTTAGCTTCTGCACGTTTTTCGAGAAGATAATTATAAATAGCATCGTTTAATCTGTATTTTCGCTCAAATCCTCCAAGCTGCAACTCTGTTTTAGGCATCTGGCTGATCTGACTTTGTATTTTTGTAATTCTTTTATTCATCTCATCAAGCGAAATGTCAGTAGTCTGCCTTGTACCTGAAATGTTGTCTGCTATCGATTTTTTTATGTTTTCAATCTTGATATTCAATTTATTAACAAGAGGACTCTTCTCCTGTCTATTATCTATAAGATTTGACCGCTGAGCTTGAGCAGAAATAAGCTCTGTCATCAAACTAGTAAGGATTTGATCAGGAATTCCCATTGAGGATGGATTTATCATTTGCGAGAAATCGTCATTCTTATTCAGGTAATCTGCTACATAATCATAATATCGTTTTCTGGTTACCAACTCGGCTCTTTGATTTTGTAAAATAACATATTGTGATGAAATTCCAGAGGCTTGCTCAGCTACATTTAATATCTGATTTGCTGAACGGAACTGTTGCAGGTTATTTTCTGTCATGCTCAACGAATCAGATATTTCACCTAATTGTTTTTCTATGTAATCAATAGTTATACTTGCAATGTGATTCTTCCTTTCAAGATTTTGATCCGAATATACTTTCATTAATTCGTTAACGATATCTTTGCCTTTACTTACAGACTCTGTTACGAAAGTAATCTCAATAACTGTAGCTTTCGGATCAATTACTTCAAATTGAAACCTTTCTTTAAATGATCGTGCAATTGAGTTTTGATCGCGGAATTCAAAGCTAAATACTGATTCTTCTTCGGGAGAGATCAGCCTTGTACTGTCTAATTTCACTATAAAAGCAAGATCACGCGTTTCGATTAGTTTACCTGGGACACCTCTTTTTTGAAAGCTCCAATTTTCTTTTTTATAATTATATTCTTCTTTACTAAAATTATAAAAGTTAACATTTTTAGACTCTGCTTTAATCAGAAAAGTTCCTGATTTGTTAAAAGTAATTTCAAACCTAACGTTCAAGGGCTGAATATGGTTTGGAGAGAATAGAATTTGGAATGGTGCTTTGTTATATGCATCCAGATAATTGAAATTTGTTTTTTGAAAGTAACTAACAGATAAATTGATATTCTTTACAGTCTTTTGAATTACGGGTGTTGATTGTAAAACCCATAATTCATTTTGGAAATTCAGATTAGTTCCAAATAAACTGCTATTCAGATAATCATTCATATTGGGACTTCCTGATTGTTTTGTATTTTCTTTTATTAATACAGAAGAAGATATCTTGTACATCGGTATTGATGTGTAATTTTTATAAACTGCAAGGCCTAAGGCTATTATTAAGCTCACAATGAATAATTTATAATTTCTAAGAAAAAGCTCAACAGCCTTCTTAATATCATTATCTTCCTGAATGTTTAAATTTTGTATTTGTGACATGGTAAAATATTTTTTTTAGCAGAAAATTACTTGATAACATTACGAAGTAATAGCCCTGTTGTTATTGTTGATAGTATCAGAGCATAAGGAAATTGTTCCATACCCCAAATCCTTTTTCTCATAGGCTTGATATATATCATATCATTAGGCCTCAGGTAGTAGAAATTTGTTTCTAAAATCTTTGGTTTGGTTAGGTCAATCCTTACAATAACATTCTTACCGTTTTCATTTCGAGTAAGAACGACTTCCTTTCTGTTTGCATAGGTAGTCATATCTCCAGCTAAACCAAGTGCATCATATATTGTTAACTTCTCCTGTGCATATGGGAAATGACCAGGATTTCTGACTTGGCCTAATACCGAAACATATCTATTTACTAATTTAACAGAAACTTGAGGTTGACTCAAAATGTTTAATAATGAGTCTTTTATAAGAGTACTTACCTGTGTTAATGTTTTGTCCTTGACAAGAATATTTCCTATAACCGGAAACAGCACATACCCTTCTTTATTTATTGAGTAAGACATCAATGATGCCCCATACGGTTGAAGTGAACCTACATTCATGTTTTGAGAATTGCCAGCATTGGTAAATACGTTGGTATTAATTTCATCTAAACTATTTACCGTGATATACAATTCATCATTTGGTTTCAACTTATAATCTGCCAGATCAGCATCTTTAAAAGCTAGTATATTGTTATCTTTTGTTTGCAAATATTCAAGGTCACGTTGTGATACACACCCCGATATGGCAAGTAAAATGGCAGATACCAGAATTATGGCGAATTTCTTCATAAAATATAACATGTTGTTATGAGTATTAGATTATTAAAAAGTGATTCATTTACGACTATGTTCAAAGTTACAAAAAAAATAGTGTAACCAGTTCCATCTTTAGATTATTGCAATTCTTAAGTATGCTCTGAATTTTATAAAAAATTACTTGGATTTTATAGATTTGGACTATATAAAAGAATTATTTGTAGTATATAATTTTAAAACGTTTAATCTTATAGCTTCGCCCCTTCAATCACATTTTAAATGGACTGATCGGATTATGAATTTTCAATAATTAATAGCCAAATAAACAATTAGTAATCTAAGAAAATGCTATTTCTTTCAATCAAAACTACTATTTAAGTGAAATACAATTTACACTAAAGTGAA
>JBBQSH010000166.1:0-7229 GCA_038214015.1 Ignavibacteriales bacterium
ATACAGATTTGAACTTTTCAATATCTTCCTGAAAGAATGCTACAGCGGATTTTCCGATGTGCATTTCTTTAATTTCACTATCTAAATTTTCTGCATCTAAAGCACAAACCCAATTCCTTTCATAAGGCGTTACATCAAGAGAAGCAATGTTATCCTTTAGTATTGTGTTTATCTGAGAAACTTTTCCACTTACAGGTGAATTAAATGTTATGCTTCTGTTGCCTTGTTTAATTGTAAATAGCGGTTGTCCAGCTTTTACATCCATCCCGAGGTTAGGAAGTTCAACTGAGTACACGCGACCAATTAATTTCTTTGCAAAATCATCAATACCGATTTTTGCTATTCCAGCCTGAGTCATACTAACCCAGGTGTGGTTTTTTGAAATGAAGACTCCACCAGGAATTGCAAACTCACCCTGTGTAAAATCATCAGAAGCAGGAACGTTAGTAATGTGTACTTTTGGTTTTAACTGTTTCTGAATTTTATCCTGACGTTTAATTAAAGATTTCTTAACAAACGCGATCAGTTCATCTTCAGTAAATGGTTTTTGAACATAATCCAAAGCACCATATTTCATAGTCTCTACAGCGGTTTCAACAGAGGCATATCCGGTAATGATAATTACATCTATATCAGGACGAAGGTGCTTAACAGATTTTGTTACTTCAACTCCATCCATTAATGGCATTTTTAAATCTGTAAAAAGAAAATCATAATGATGTTTTTGGATCAAGCCAAGTGCTTCCTGCCCTGTTTCTACAGTATCAACAGAGTATCCATCAAGCACAAGAATTTTTCTAAAACTACCAAGTATTACTTCTTCATCATCAACACAAAGAATTTTTGCTTTTGGATTTGGTACCTCTGCACGTTTTAAAGTTTTGGCTTCGTTCGTAAAATCGAGTTTAAGACTATCTTGTAAAACGACTTCACGTTCTTTCTTTTGTTTTTGTTCTGTCATTCTTTTTCCAATCATTCGGATAGCAATATCCGCAATGATAAAAATGATTATTGCAAGTATGAATAATGGCATAATATTTCTCCTAAGTAATAATTTTTTTATAATCGATTTTATTCATTAACAACTCAGTCAAATTCTATCCGAGCTGCAAGGAATTAAGTATTTAATTTCATATTCAATGTTAGCTGGAATAACACGATAAATCCATCCTTCAAAGTAAGGATCCTTTTCAATTAAGTTTGGATTGCTTTTAATATTGTCATTCACTTCAACTATTCTTCCAGAAACAGGTGAAAGTATTTTATGATTTCTATCATTGCTGCAAGTAAACGATGCACATCCAATTCCCTGTTCAATTTCATCATCCCGATTTAACAATTCAATCTGTTGAATTGAATCTATTGTTTTCATATACAAGTCGCACATTCCAACAAGCACTGTCCCTTCTCTTTCCTGAAATATCCAGGTTGAATAACCAAGTCTAAAATACTTTGCAGGGCATGTAACATAAAGTATCTCATCATTTCTTTGCTGTTGAATTAGAAGTTTCTGTTTTTCTTTAATTTTCTGAAAATTGTTAACCCTATACAAAGCACTCAGTAATTCATCCACAGTAAAAGGTTTTGGAATAAAACTTACAGCACCTTTATAAAGTGAATTGACTGCATTTTCAACCGTAGAATAACCTGTAGTCATTATAACAACGCTATTCCTTTTTTGTTTTTTAACAGCTTCAAGAATCTCAAATCCATCTCCATCAGGAAGCATAATATCTGATATTATGACCGGATAATAATTCTTTGATATTTTTTCTAATCCTGTTTTTGTGTTTAATGCAACATCCACCGAATAATTATCAAGTGCACAAATTTTAACGATGGCATCCACAATTACCTGCTCATCATCAATAACTAATATATCTGCGGCTCTATTCATAATAAATTTTATCTTTGCTGTAAAAGTGGAAGTCTGATTATAAAAGTAGTTCCCTTACCTAATTCACTCTCTACATTTATTGTTCCGTTATGATTATCAATTATTCCCCATATAACAGCTAATCCAAGTCCGTTTCCTTTTTGTCCTTTTGTAGAAAAGAAAGGATCAAATATTTTTGGTAAATCTTCGTTGCTTATTCCGCTTCCGGTATCAGTAACTTTAATTTCAATGTATTCCCTCAATCCAACAGAATCAACAGCTTCCCATTTTTCCCAATTGCTATTCTCGGAGGAACATACTTCATAAATCCCTTGTCCGCTTATTTCAAAAGCCAAAACTGGTGATCCGCATAAAGGGCAAACTTTATCCTGCTGAACAATAGAATTGTTGCATTCTGGACAAACAAATTTTGCATCTTTTTCTATTTTAAAACCAACATTAAAATTATTACGATGTTTTCCATATACAGGATCAAGATGGGCAATACCTTCTTTGTCACCAGATATCACTTTAACTTTTAACGAAGGTAATCCATCAATTTTAAAATCATTATCTATTAAACTGTGTCGTTTAGGACAAGTAGCTTTTTTTATCTGAGCGATTCCGACCGGAGCCAATGAAATTTGCTTGGTAAATAATGTTATCACTCCACCATCTTTTCCAATTGCATCGGAGGCGTTTACGAGAAGATTAATTATTACTTGTTGAATCTGATTGGCATCAACTGTAAGGTTAGGAAGATTAGCTTCAGTTCGTTTTTCAATTTTTACTTTATTTAATGAAAGTTGATTTTCTATAACACTAATTGCTTTGTCTATTATTTCACTTATATCAGCTAAACTTTTTTTAGGAATTGATTGTCTTGAAAAATCCAAAAGACTTTTTACAATTTCTCTGCTTCGTATCGTTTCACGTACAATTACTTTTAGATCTTCCTGAAACTCCGGATTATCTTTTGTTCTTTTTAACAAAAAACTACTGTAAGTTAAAACGCCGGTAAGCGGATTATTAATTTCATGTGCAACACCAGCCGCAAGTCTTCCTAATGAAGCCATTTTATCAGATTGGAATAATTGCATTCTTGCTTCAGCTAACTTCTTAGTCATATTATTAAATGATGTACCAAGTTTTCCAATCTCATCATCACCCATTTCTTTAATAGCGTAATTCAAATTCCCCTGACTTACCTGTAGTGTTCCATTAAGTAAATCATTAACTGGTCTGGAAACCCAACGACGTATAAAAAAGGCAATAAGCAATCCTACGGAAATTATTGCAATGATTGAGAAGCCGACTATCTTCCATTCGCTGCTTAAAATTGCGTTATCAACTTCCGCAAGTGAAATTGAAACATCTAAAACACCAAGTACTTTTTGATCCTTAGGATGTGCGTGACATTCTGCCTGCCAGCAAGATTTTTCATTATAGATTGGTGTTATGATTCCAATTACACGATTTGAATCCGGATGCAGTCTAAATATTCGTGTTCTTTCGGTTATAGAAATCTGTTCAAGCGGTCTATCTTCAGCATGACATGCATAACAGCTTTCAGCTTGTTTATCAACCATCTTATTAATATTGGTGGAATCCGAAGAATAAATTATTTCACCAATCTTATTAATTATTCTAACATCACGAATCTGTGGTTGCTTACCGATTGAATTAATAATCTGTTGAATTCTATCACGCTGGTTTAACATCATATCAAATCTTGTGCTGGATACAACAGTTTCTCCAAGCTGATTTGCATGTCGTTCAACTTCAGATATCAAACTGCTGCTTTGTGATTTGACATTGAAGTACGCAAACACACCAATTATTACTAACGATGTGAATGCAACTACAAATATTAAACGGAAACCTATTTTCTTAAACATTAGTATTTAAATATTTATTTTTTACTCGGCAGTCACGGTCCACACCGTGACTGGAAATACATTCATTTATTCCTAAGTGAAATTATTTGTCACGGAATAGTCCGTGAAAACCATTAGAATTTGGGATTGTCAATCCCACGAAAGTGGGAATCCATTTTGTTTAAAGTTTTTGGATTCCCGTTTTCACGGGAATGACATATAATACTATTCTTGTTTTTCACTTTAAATTCCAAACTACTTTCTACTTACCAACCAGCTTACCCGGTTTTTGTTTTGGATAACTATAATCATCATGGCATCCATCGCAAGATGGTTTCTTTGCATAGTTATTTTCCGCATGGCAATCTTCACATCCAAAATCTATGTGTGTTTCGTCAAGCTTTAAACCTGTAATCGCGTGTTTAAAGTTTTCGCTGTTCCAACTCTTATGGCAGCTTTCACATTTATTGCTAAGTTTTTTGTACGGTAGTTTAGAACCATGGCATTTTGCACAAGTTAAATTGATATGAAACTTATTTAATTCCCAGCCTGTTTTCTTTCCGTGATCAAATTTTTCTGTTACTTTTTGGTTATGGCAGTTACTGCAAGTTTCACTTTTGCTGTGGCAGCTAATACAATTTTTATGCTGCTCTTCAAAAGTTTTTTTAGTTGTTACAGTTTTAGGTTTATCATTTGATTTTCTATTTACATCATGACACTTTGTGCAGCTTTCCTGCTTGTGGCAAGTGTTGCAGGTTAAGCCAAATTTCTTGGTATGATCATCGTGATAAAAAGTTACAAATTTTCCTTTATCAGATTTTGTTTCATAAACTAATTTTGTGGGTTCAAGAATTACGGGATGATCTTTTCCTGCATATTTCTGGATATTTTTATCCTGCTTTCCGTTCTTCAAATCTTTTATAGGTGTATGACATGTATTACATCCGTTTTCATGACTCCACTCGCGATGACAATCCATACACTGCCTGTGATAAGCGCCTTTCAAATCAGGTATGCTAACGTCCTCGCGCTTTCTTGATGGCGAATGACAAGTATTGCATTGAAGAATTGGTCCAGATGTATTATGATGATGACAAGTTTCACAGCCGCCGCTCATTTCAGACATTTGAGCATGAATTTTGTGAGAAAAATAAACCGGACCATATTTATCACCTAATTGATCGATAGTTATTAACTCAGGTGTTTGTTCTGGTTTTTGATATACAGTTGCTATTTTTTCTCGAGGACAAAGGACAAGACACGGATCATTTTTTGTTGGAACATCACAAGTGTGACAAGTTTTACAATTAATTTTTAGTTTAGAATGATCCATACCCGGATTTTGCTGTGCATTAATTCCAATGGCAACAATTAAAATTAGAAGTGTTGAAATCAACGTTTTCATTACATCCCTCCTCTTATCGTGTATTTAGTAGGTTGTGCCATTCTTTTTCCATGAGGACTGATGACAGGGAAATTAAGAACTATAAACCTATAAATAAGAATTAGCATAGCAGCAAGTCCAACCGTTACAGAAATTTCTCCGAATGATGGAAAATATGATCCTGTTGAATAAGGTGGATTGTAAGCAACAACAAAATTATTAATTCTGTTTATTAAAACACCAAGTACAACTAACGCTGATGCGATAAAAAGAAATAAAGGCGATTTTAAAACTTTGGTGGATAAAAACATTCTTAACGGTATTATAACACCAAACAACATTTCTATTGTAAACATTACGCTTGCTGTATTAAATTCAGTTAAGTAAACAAAAGTTTCGCGTATAAACATATCACCAATTTTAAATGCTAAATAAATTCCAAGCAGTGGTGCTATCATCGATCCTAATTTTGAAAGAATGGGCATCTCGGATTTTAATCCAAGTGAGCGGGATGCAATTAATGATTCAAAAATCACCATAGGAAATCCAACAGCAATTGCAGAGAGTAAAAACAATAATGGAAGAATCGGTGTTTGCCACAACGGATGCATTTTAGGTCCAGCAATAATCATTAAAGTTCCTAACGAAGATTGATGAAGAGATGAAAGAACAACACCAGCAATTATAAAAACAAACATTGTTTTTGCAAGTCCCTTATCAAGCACACGCAAAAATTTATCCACAACTTTATTTAAGCCGGAAAGAAATCCCGGTAATCTAACTTTACCAATAAATCTTTCTGTTACTACCGGAAGAAACTCAATGTAAAGAACTGTTACGTATATCATCACGCAAATACCAACTTCAAAAAGAGCGGAATTTCCGTTCCACATAATTAGTGGATGCCAGATAAAATACCATCTTCCGATATCAACAAAAACACCCATCGCAACAAAAGTGTAGCCAAGCATTGCCGTTAATAAAGCAGGTCGCACAATTGCATGATATTCGCCTTTGTTCATTATGTGACCAAGTGCAGCCGTTGTAAATCCGCCCGCGGCAAGCGCAACACCTGCGGCAACATCAACACCTATCCATAATCCCCACGGATATTGATTATTTAAATTTGTAACGGCACCAATTCCAAAAAAGAATCTACCCATTAAAAAAACCAAACCGTTTAATGCAATGATTATCAATACAAAAACGCCTGGAGTAAAATATTTATGTTTGATAGGTACAGGATTTACAGAATCGTGACTCATTGTTTTTCCTCCTCATCTAATTCTTTGCGTCGTTTAGAAATCCACATAATGCCGCCAAGCAATGCGTATAAAGAAACAGGCGGAACAAAGTATGCAAAGATTCCGTGTTGTATTGATTCTGAAACGCCGGGCGCCGGATTTTTGCCAAGATTTGGAAAATCAAGTTCGGCAAAATTCTTATTTGTCAGATACATCCAGGATGTACCGCCAACTTCGTATTCTCCAAAAATTTGAGCATCATATCTATCAGGATTTTTCTTAATTCTTTCACGAGCGATCTTAACAAGTTCTGTTCTGCTTCCGTAAGTAAGAGCTTCAACCGGGCAGATGCTAACACAAGCGGGAAGTTTTCCTTCCTTTGTAAGCTCAAAACAAAAATCGCATTTCATAATTTTTGGATTTAGTGCTTTGCCATATTCAAATGCAGGAACTTGAAATGGACATGCTGCCATACAATAGCGGCATCCAATGCACATATCGGTATCCCAGGTAACAGCACCATTTTCATGTTTTGTAAATGCACCAACTATACACGCAGAAACGCATGCAGGATGATCGCAGTGCATACATTGAACTTTTACATCAACAGGAAGGTTTGAATTTTTGCCGGGCGAATACTCATTAACAACGGTTAATGCTGTATGATCTGGTCTTCTCATCTTATCAAACACTTCACGATTTTTGTAAGATTCTATATCACCAGCAGGCAAATCATGAGCATCTTTACAAGCCCACTCACACTGACGGCAGCCAACACACACCGTTGTATCGACCAAAACTCCCATTCGGTCTTCAGATAAAATGTTTTTAGGACCAGCTTTAGCGGT
>JBBQSH010000167.1:0-7051 GCA_038214015.1 Ignavibacteriales bacterium
CGTTCTGAAAAGCGAGTTCTTTGTTTGCAAGGATTAACTCGGCAGCTCTTTTTTCTTTTTCATCATTCTGAAAAGCGAGTTCTTTGTTTGCAAGGATTAACTCGGCAGCTCTTTTTTCTTTTTCATCATTCTGAAAAGCGAGTTCTTTGTTTGCAAGGATTAACTCGGCAGCTCTTTTTTCTTTTTCGTGGTTCTGAAAAGCTAGTTCTTTGTTGGCTATAATTAATTCACGCGCTTTTCGTGCAGTAACATCTCTGGCAACAATAACAACTCCAAGAATATCTCCTTGCTCATCTTTATAAACCGCTCCATTGAATAATACATCAGTCAGTTTATTGTCATTATTGCGAAACGAAAGTGGAGAATCAGCAACCGATCCTTTTGCGAAAACTTCCTGGTAAACTGAACGAGCCATTTGAGAGTCGGTGAAATAATCAAAAAAATCGGTGCCAATTAATTTCTCACGTGATACCCCAATTACTTTTACCGATGCATTATTCATATCGGTGATTTTTCCTTCTTGGCTAAGCACGAATAATGGGTCATGACTTGCTTCAATAAGACTAAATGAATATTTGGAAAGTAATTTTTGGTCTGTAACATCGCTGTAAAGCGCTTCCAGTTGTTCCTTTTGAACTAATAATTCACGGGTTTTCAAATATAGATCCACAAAAACGGCCACTTTTGCATTTAATATTTCAGGAATAAGCGGTTTAATCATATAATCAACTGCACCTGCTTGATATCCTTTAAAAATAAGCACAGAGTTATCCATACTAGCAGTTAAAAAAATAATCGGAACATGTTTAAGGGTTTCTATTTCGCGAATTAATTCTACTGTTTCAATCCCATCCATCTCTGGCATTTGCACGTCCATTAATATGATGGCGAAATCTTGTTCGTGAAGCAGAATTTTTAATGCCTCATTACCAGAATTTGCTCTCACACATGAATAATTCTTGTTCGAAAGAATTAATTCCAGGGCAAACAGATTATCAGGTAAATCGTCTACTAATAAAATTTTAACAGGTATATTTGGGTTCATTTTTATAGAAATTATTTCTGATTAATATTAATTATACACTTAACCACACACGCATCAATGATAGCAAGCGATCAACATCAATAGGTTTGGTGATGTAATCATTAGCGCCGGCATCAACGCATTTTTGCTTATCGTCTTTCATGGCTTTTGCCGTGATTGCAATCACAGGTAAGTTCCTAAATTTAAACTGCGTTCGTATTTGTTTCATAGCTTCGTAACCGTCCATTTCGGGCATCATGATATCCAATAATACCATATTAATGTCAGGATGCAACTCCAACATCTGCAAAGCGTTTATTCCATTTTCCGCTTTAATGA
This sequence comes from Ignavibacteriales bacterium, assembly GCA_038214015.1. Lineage (GTDB taxonomy): Bacteria > Bacteroidota > Ignavibacteria > Ignavibacteriales > Ignavibacteriaceae > IGN3. The sequence continues at coordinate 1,364 of JBBQSH010000167.1, forward strand.
TTTCCATTCCGCGTTCTTTTAATATTTTGGATAATGCAAATAAATTTCGCATATCATCATCTACCAATAATATTTTTTTCTCATGAAATACAGCTTCTTTATCGTACAACTTATTTATTGTTAATTGTTTAGATTTCGGCAAATTACTGATCGTTCTGTGAAGGAAAAGAGCTGTTTCATCCAGCAATCTTTCTTCGGACTTTACTCCTTTAATAATAATGCTCTCAGCATATTTCTGAAGCTCATTGTTTTCTTCTTTTGTAAGTTCCCTGCCAGTGTAAACAATAATGGGAGGGACGTTATGACCTTCTTTGTTCTCCAGTTTACGGATAAGTTCAAACCCGCTCATGTCCGGCAAACCAATATCCAGTATAATACAATCAACGTCATTCTCCTGATAAATAGACAAGGCCTCTTTGCCGGTTTCTGCTTCAAAACATTTTACATCACCTTTCCCAATGAGTATCCGAATTGCCTTTCTGGAATTTTCACTATCTTCAATGATGAGCAGATTCTTTATTTTTCTGTTAACGAAATTTTCAATTCTGTCAAATGCTTCGTCCAGTTTTTTTTTAGCTATCGGTTTCATAAGATACTCAACTGCCCCTTCTTTGATTAGTTCCTGCGAAGGTTCTTTTCCGGAAATAATATGCACCGGTATATGCCTTATGGATGAATTTGCTTTTAATTGAAGCAATACAGAATGTCCGTTGATACCCGGCAGACTCATATCGAGAATAATCGCCTGCGGTTTGTATTTAGATGCAAGTAATAAACCATCTTCTCCGCTTGCTGCCGATAAACATTTAAATCCCTTTTTATTGGCTTGCTGTAAAAGTATAGAAGCAAATTTCAAATCGTCTTCAATGATGAGTAAAATTTTATCATTACTTGTCAGTGTGTCTCTGTCATCTTCTATTCCTGGATAATTTAAATATTTAGGATCATTTAGTGTCAGGGATTCAAACAAAACAGATTCTTTCTCCCTATATCTCCCGATGGCTATTGGGATGGGAGTGTTTGTACTAAATGATTCCTTCTCATGATGTATTTCAAAAGGAATAATGAGAGAAAAAACCGACCCTTCGTTTAATTTACTGCTCAGCTTAATTTCAGCTCCTAATAATTTTGCAAGTTCACGTGAAATGGAAAGACCTAAACCTGTACCGCCATATTTTCGGGAAGTCCCACCTTCAGCCTGTTGAAAAGCTTCAAATATGGCTATTTGTTTGTCTTCTCTTATTCCAATACCTGTGTCGGAAACTGAAATGATTACTGTACTTTCTGTATTTCGGTCAATATTAATACTTACACTTCCGTTTTCAGTAAATTTTATGGCGTTCGATAAAAGATTTTTCATTATCTGATTCAAACGTTGTGAATCCGTGCGGATGAATTCTGGCAATTCTTTATCCAATTTTGCATTTAGGATTAATCCTTTTCCCTCAGCATGATGTTTAAATTCGCGAACGAGCTCATTTGTAAAGTTTTTCAGGGATACGTTTTCAATATTTATTGACATTTTGCCAGCTTCAATCTTCGAGAGGTCAAGTACTTCATTAATTAACACTAATAAATCACAACCGCTTTTATAAATTATTTCTGCACTCTCTACCTGAATACTATCCAGATTTTTATTTCTGTTCTCCGATAAATCTTTTGACAGTATAAGCAAGCTGTTAAGCGGTGTTCGTAACTCATGCGACATGTTTGCCAGGAACTCCGATTTATACTTGCTGCTTATTTCTAGTTGTTTTGTTTTCTGTTCAATATCATTTTTTGCAGCTTCAACTTCTGAGTTTTTTATTTCCAATGATTGGGTTTGTTCTTCCAGCTCCTCATTGGTCATTTGTAATTCCTCTTGTTGCTGTATCAGATTTTGAGTCTGCTCTTCCAGTTCCTCATTTGTTTGCTTCAATTCCTCTTGTTGTCTTTGAAGTTCTTCGCTTTGAACTTGTGTTTCTTCAAGCAATTCCTGAATTTTTTTTCTGGTAGTAACTGTATTAACACTGATAGCTATACTATTCATAGAAGCATCGATGAATTCTTTTTCTGTTTCGTTGAAATAGGTAAGACGTCCTATTTCAATTACACCCACTGTTTTACCTTCAAACAAAAATGGGGTAATAAGCAAATGTTTTGGTTTGGCATTCAGAACAGAGGAGGTAATGCGAATGTTTTCTTCTGCTATATCTGTTAGCGAAATTTGTTTTTGTTCATGCGCTGCCTGACCAATCAGTCCCTCATTCATCCTAAATCTTTCTTCCCTATCCTTTAAGGACGAAAAGGCATATCGCCCAGTTAATATCAGTGAATTTTCTTTATCATTGTACAGGTAAACGGCGCCTATGTTTGCTTTCAGGTAAGTGCATAAAAAACTAATGGTATTGTTTGACAGCTCTTGTAAACTTTTGTCTCCAATTAATTCTTCGTTAAGTTCTGCGTTACCTGCAAGCAGCCAGTTTTTAACGGCAGTATCCGCTTGGGCGCTTTTAAGCGCTTTAAAATTGGCAGTAACTATAATGTAAACAATAACAAGAACGATAATGATGATTAACAATAAAATAAAAAAAACTATGTTAAAATTTCTGGCATCCTCAGTACTAGCTTTTTTCCTTTCAGTAAGTAATGCAAATTCTATGTTTTCTGCTCTATCAGTTATTTTTCTTATTCTATCTTGTGTTTCTTTCCCTATTCCCGATACAACAAATTCCCTAGATTTTTCAATCCCAATAGCTCTCGGTACAATTTTGCGAAGTTCAATGCCATTGTTTAAAAGACTAAAACGAACTTTTATTTCCTTTTCAAGTTCCTCAATGTTTTTTTGCTGAACTGGATTGTTTTCTGTTAACTCCTTCGCTTTATCAAGATGTTCACCTGCTATTCTTTGGGCATTTGAGAAATATTCCAGGTAATTATTATCGCCAGTAATTATAAAACCACGAGTGCCTGCTTCGGCATTAACGATAGCAACCATTATTTGATCGAATTCATACAATACCTTATTGGTTTTATCGACCAAGGCACTGGAAGCAATAAATTTTTCGCTGTTTTTATAAGAGAAAGTTGCAACCCCTAAAAGTATCAGTGCACAAACAATAAATCCCGTTAATATCTTTTTTTCAAGTGTCATTTTCATATTATCATTTGGTTTCTACTATTTTTATAAGCAACTCAATTATATTCTCCAGCGATAAAACATGATCCGGTCGAACTGCAGCAATTGCAGATGAAGGCATATACGATGATTCCGCTGTTTCCGGATCTTGAATAATGGCTAAACCCCCACATTCTTTTATTCGTTTTATACCTTTAGTACCATCATCATTAGAGCCCGTAAGCACTATACCAATCAATTTGTTTTTATACGCTTCGGCGGCCGATTCAAACAATACATCAATTGATGGCCTTGCAAAATTCACACGCTCATCAATTGTAAGTGAAAAGGTTTTGTCCTTTTCTACCAACAAATGATAATTAGCCGGAGCGATATAAACATTTCCAGATTCAATTTTTTCTTTTTCATCTGCTTCTTTTATAGTAAGACTGCTTTTCTCGTTTAACAATTTTATCCATTGATTATCAGAGCGGGCACTTACATGTTGCACAACGATTATTGCTATGTTGAAACCGGCAGGCAATGCTGAGAATATAAATTTCAAAGCAGTCATTCCACCTGAAGAAACCCCGATTACAATTGCTTCGTATTGCATTTTTAATATTTCTTTTTATATATCCGCTGTTTTTTATCCAACTCAGTATATTTCTCATGAAAGTCGGTAAAGCGTAAACCTTCTTTTGATCCCAAACATAAAATGCCGCCATTAATTAGGCTGTCATAAAAAAGTCTTTGCACCTTGTTTTGTAAATTGTTATCAAAATAAATCAATACATTTCTGCATAGTATCAAGTTTACCTCTGCAAATACACTATCGGTAACCAAATTATGATTTGCCCAAACAATATTTTTTTTTAATGATTGATTCATAATAACGTTATCATAACTGGAAGTATAGTAATTTGAAAATGATTCTTTACCTCCCGATAATTGATAATTGGTAGTATATTCCTTCATCATAGCATTCGAAAATATCCCTTCTCTAGCCCGGTTTAAAGCGTTTTGGTTAAAATCAGTGGCATATATTGTTGATCTGTCATACAAACCTTCTTCCTGCATAATGATTGCCATTGAATAAGCTTCTTCACCGGTAGCACATCCGGCATGCCATATTTTTATAAAGGGGTAGGTTTTTAAAACAGGGATAACATTTTCACGTAACGACCTGTAAAAGCCTTGATCACGAAACATTTCGGTCACTGTTATTGATAAGTCCTGTAAAAGTTGATATGCAAAAGCTTCATCGTTCAGAACTTTAGATTGAATTTGAGAAATATCTTCTAATCCAGACAGTGTTATCCTGTTCATAACCCTGCGAGTGATGTGGGCCTTGGAATACTCCCTGAAATCATAACCGTATTTCTGGTAAAAAACTTCCAATAATAATGAAATTTCCACTGACGTAAATATTTGTTGTTTATAGACAAAGAAAATTTATTTACTATACTTCGACTAAAATGAGCAAAATAATAATTAAAAACAAAACACAAACAAAGAAAATTTATTTACTATACTTCGACTGGGTATAGTTTGATTTTCAGTCTATTGTTAAGTATTAAAAGAAAATGGCAACTTATAGCTTTTTTGCCTTTGAAGATATATCTGCACATTATATTTATTCCAAATTATGAATAGAAAAATAATTGCAAAACGATTAACAGAATCAATCGAACGATTTACATTCCAACCAATTTCAAGTTATTTATTATTTTGTGAAGTATGCATTCTATTTAACAAAGATAATCAGGTCCGTTTTTTTAAAAATTACATATTTCTGAAAATTATTTACATATTTCACACATTATACCAAATCTACATTCTACTATTTTGTTTGTGCAATCGATGTGATTGGGATTCTCTCAAGAAATTTATTCAAATACTTTTATTGAATGTCCTAAATATTAAAAGGGAAGATGTGTTTGACACAATCTTCCCTTTTTAATGCGTATAAATCTGAATGACTGAATATTAACTTACAATTATTTTATGTTAACTGTTTATATTCAGCAATCTAAGAATATGTTTTGTATACAAGCTAATTTGTTCTTCCGAACCTTTTTAATTAGAAAAGTATTACAAACTCTTTTAAACAGTAAGAGGATGCCATTGCGGACATCCTCTCTGGTCATAAAATATATGTTACTATCTTTTTCTAATACTGATGTTACCACACTGAGCCAGATTTTGATATGTTTATTTTGTAAACTCTCGTCTACTCAATTACTGCCAAACTTTCTTATTGTAATTGTTCCTAGACTGTTTTAGCAATCTGTTGGAACATTAATATAGGATCGTGTTTTTCAGTCATACCTGTCTTTATTCGTTTTCATTTTACTACCTCCGTCTTTTACAATTTGTTTCTTTTCAAAACTTTTTATGTAATTTCTGGTTCGTTTCGAATTTCAGTTTCAAATAATTTCTCATTGAATCTTCCATCCTTCAATTTAGCTCCATGTGTGTTTCGACGCTTCTTCCTGTAAGGATTATATATCTTTTCCACAACGAAAAAAGAACTCAAAATCAACAGTCATTAGTAATTAAAATGCTGTATTTCTATTTTATTGTTTTAG
>JBBQSH010000168.1:0-6981 GCA_038214015.1 Ignavibacteriales bacterium
TAATCTTCTGCTTCATCAATATTATTTAAATCTAACTCCGCATAAGCTAACTCAACATAAATCTTTTGTTTCAGTTTATAATCATCAACTTCTGATTGCAATTGCAGCAAAATGGATTTACCTTCTTCCAATTTTCTCAGCCCTATTAAACTGCTGCCTTTAATAAACTGCAACTGATTTTTATCATCAATTGAAAATTTGGTGGAGTTTAATCTATAAATAGTTTCTAATGCTAGTTTATAATCACTAAGCTTGTACAGAGTTTTTACTAATTCAAAAGTTAGTTCTGTTAAAGTCTTTTCTTTTAAGTTAAACCCTAATGCTTTCTCTAATAAAGATCGTTTATACGCATAAGCATTTATCTCTTCAGCTTGCAAGATTTCTTTTTTCAAATATTCAACGGACCGATCAAATTCATTTGCAAGCTCAAACTGTCTAGCCAATTCCATTAGATTAAAATCAGCAAATAATTTCTTTATTGAGTTTGCAAGAACTATGTGAAATTTAATCCGGTTATTTATAGTAGAATAGACATACTTTTTAAAGTTAAATGAATTAATTCTTGGCGCATTACTAAGACTTAGGGAATCGATAATATTTTTTTTCTCCAATTCATTTAGAATTGACTTAAGAACTTCGTGTGATACATCCAGAAGTGCTGCAAGTACAGTTTGTTCAACAGATATTTCAAAGGCTGATATTATTTGTGCAAGTTTCAATTCAATACTGTTCAAGTTACTCAAGCGCATTCTGTAAAGCTCTTCATGAGAACTTTGCAAGGTAAGTATTACTTCTTCACTTGATTCAAAGGCTACTTGGGCATTATTAAATTTAATTACTTTTAAAAGAATTAAATCTTTTATGAACTGTTTAATGTTTCCGGGTTGCAAATCGGAATACAGCAATATGTATTTTTTTAATTCCTGTTTTGGAAACAAAGACGAATAGCTTAGATCTAAAAACTCAGAAAGTTGATGATCTGTAAATTGATTTAACTGAATATCACAACGATTATTTAAAGATGCTGATGCATGATCAAAATCTGATGATTCCGTTAAGATTATTTTTATACCCTTAACCTGAAATATTCTGATCATCTCAGTTAAAGATTCTCTTGTAAAATCATCGTAAAGATTATAATCATCTAAAAGAACAGTAAGGTTAACACCAGTTGGTAATGTGTTAAATATCCTTTTGACCGATTCCAAAAAACTTTGCGATGATTTATCAAAAACATCATTAATAATCTCTGAATATTCATTTGATTTTTCATTATAAACAGCTTCAGTTAATATTATCTTATGGAAGATATATTTAACTGCTTCAAGTCCTGTTTTAACTTTAGTGTTTTCAATGTAAACCGAAAACTGTTTCTGACGGAATATTTCCAGTAACAATGAGGTTTTTCCCGAACCATCAAATCCGGTAACTGTAAAAACTTCGTTACTTGTTTTATCATTTAAATATGTGCTAAGAATATTGAAGGCATCTTTTCTATCGCTAAAAACTTTAGCTGGAACTAAATCTTTAACAATTTCAAAATCTATTGGTAACTGTAAATCAAGAATAATTTGAAGAGCATTGTCATATCGGTCTTCAGGTTTTTTCTTAATTAATTTTTCTATTACACTAATAAATTTTTTAGAATAGATAGAGGGATCTAAAACAAACTCCTCTTCTATGTGTGCTTTATATATATCCAGCTCATTTTCACTAACAAATGGAAATTTACCGTACACTATTCGATACAACAGCATTCCTAATGAATAAAAATCAACTTTATGATTGTGCTGCTCATTCTTTAAAAGCTCCGGTGCTATATAATATGGTGTGCCCTGAATATCATTATCATAACTTAAAAGTGCATTACGGGCAAATCCGAGATCAATTATTTTAATTATTGGGTTACCGTTTAATTCAGCGACAAGTATATTTTCTGCCTTAAGATCATAATAGATGTAATTAGATTGATGCAGATAATAGAGGACGGAACAAATTTGTTTGACAATTTGATTTAGTTTCTTTTCTTCCTTTAATCCCGAATAACCTAAAAGTGGAATTGAGGGGAAGTATTCCATAGTTATAAATGGTGAAAATATTTCTATTTCAGATTCTTCATCTATTTCTTTTATTAAAACGCTGCTAAGTTCAAATGATTTGATGATGTTTGGATGGTCAAGTTTTTGAAGTATAAAATATTCTTCACGAAAGAACTCATTCTCCTGACTTGACGCTGAAGAAGGCAGAAATTTGGCAGCAACTTCTCTTTCGGGAAACTCGGTATCAATTACATTAAATACTTTGCTTCTTCCTTCGCCAAGTTTTTTGCTAACTATGTATCTTTTATTAATCATTACTTATTTAATTGCCGGATTAAGATGTTTATTTATGTTCCTGCCAACTTCATTAATACTTAGTAGAGATATTACAAGAATTAATCCGGGAATAAAAATTAACCACCATGATTGTGAAATATATTCCTGTCCGGCTTCAATCATTGCACCCCACGATGAATATTCATTTCCAGTACCTAAACCTAAATAACTTAAAGCAGATTCTGCTAAAATTACATTGCTGAGTTGAAAAATTAAATTAACACCCACAGGAATAATAATAGCCGGCAATATTTCTCTAATCAAAAGTTTTTTATTTTTTAATCCGATTAATTTTGCTGACAAATAGAACTCTTTATTTTTAACCAATAACATTTCGCTCTTTGCTACTTTAAATAAACTCATCCAGCCGGAAAAACCCAATACAACAATAATCGAAAAAATGTTGCTGCCGAATAAAGCAATAATAAGAACAACCAAAAATATTGCTGGAAATGAAAGAAACAAATCAGTAATTCGGCTTACAAATAAATTAACTAATCTACCTCGTTCAACAGCAAAAAATGCTAATGATAATCCTATAATAAATGATACCAGAACCGCACCGAATCCAACAAGCAGAGAAATTCTTGATCCATAAACAATTCTTGTAAAAACATCTCTTCCAAATTCATCGGAACCCAACAAAAATAATTTAGAATTAATAACCGGTTGATTGTTTAGCATTTGCAGTTTTTGTTTCTCTACCTGGAATGAAACTCCGGATTGATAGTACTTAATTTCTGTATCTACCTGAATACTATCAATAAATACAATTCCTTCATTGTACGAATTTGGAATCACTTTATCGATTAACTTTTTTAACTGGCTATTGGTGTTGTCCAATTTTAATGATTGATCATTCAGTTCAATATAATCTACAGAAGAAAAAGGAGGTAGCAGTTTTGTCACTGATATATTTTTCTGAAAATCAGGATGCTGCTTTGTAATAAGGGGAGCGAATAAAAAACAGAAAACTAGAATCACTAAAATTGAATTTGAGATTCTTAATCTTTGTGAAAATAATTTTTTAAGTCTATTTGAACTTATTATAAGAATTGGTAGTAATATTATTAATAATAAAGAAAGGATACTGTCAATCAATGAAAAATTAAGTTGAGCCAAAACAATTTTAGTGTTTAGGAAAAGAGATTTAATAACTACTATAAATAAATTTGATAACTCAAGTAGATGTGAAAATCTAGAAATTATAATTAGTGCAATAATTAAAAGAATAAAATGCCATATTTTAATTTTAGATATCACTAATTGATTAATTCCTTAATAAATCTTTTATCCATTTTTATTTTTATTAGATCAGCAAAAAGGTTTGAAAGTATCATCATCAAACCCGCTATAAAGCTGCAAGCAATAACAAGCGGAAAATCCCGATTTAATATTGCACTGACTGTCAACCTGCCCATTCCTGGCAAAGAAAAAATAACTTCGGTAAGTAAAGCACCACCAAGTAAAATTCCAAACTCAATTCCTGCTATTGAAATTAAAGGCTGAATTGCATTTGGGAGTAGATGCTTTTTAAATATTTCGTTTTCTGAAATTCCGCTTGCTCTTAAGTTTATGATGAACGGATTATTTTTTATTGAATCAAGATTATCTCTTAAGTATTTATAAAAAACCGCAACACCAGCTAATGAAAGTGTAATCATCGGCAGTAATAAGTGGACAAAATAATCTTTAAACTTTTCTATGGAATCTAAATCATCATGATAAATTGATTTGATTCCTGATGTGGGTAAAATGTCTAACTTAACAGAAAAGATATAAACCAAAACTAATCCTATTACAAAAGTTGGTACTGAAAAAAGTATTATCGAGAGTTTTGAAAATAATCTATCAATTAATTTACCTTCTTTGGAAAATGTATATTTTGCCAGCAGATATCCCAGCAGCAATTGAATAGCAAAACTGATTGTTGAAAATATTAATGTAAAAAGAAAATAGTCTTTTACTACTGCAAATACCGGCTGTCGATAGTTATATGAAATTCCAAAATCACCCGAGAATAGATTTACAACAAATGAAAAATATTGTACATGAATTGGCTGATCTAATCCAAATGACTTTGTTACTTTTTCTGCCAACTGCGGACTTAATTGCGGCGATAGAAATTTTTGAGTTGGATCGCCTGGGGCTAATCGTACTAAAAGAAAAATAAAAGTAACTAATAATAAAAGTACAAGAATAGAGCTTGCAATTCTTTTTAATAATGCCTTATAAAAGTTTTTTTTCATAAACTAATCAGTTCTGAATTTTCCATTCCCATATTTTCTGTAAAGCGCCAAATGGATCGATGGTTAGGTTCTCTAATCGTTTATTATGAACAATGATATTATCTGTCCAATACAAAAATACAACCGGATAATCATCATAAATCATTTTTTGAAATTTTTTATAAAGATTCTTTTTTTCAATTTCGCTGATTCGCAGATCTAATGCTTCAACAATTTTATCAATTTCCTCACTTTGGTATGATGAAAAATTATTGGGGGTTTTTTCAAGATCAGAATGCCAAACAGTTTTTAAATCAAGCGGAACCGGTATGTATGACGATACCATCCATGCGTCCATTTTTTTTGTGTAAAGATTTTCAAGGAACGCACCCAGCTCAAGTTTCTGAAGTTTCATTTGGATGCCGATTGCTTTTAGGTTATTTTCTATGACCGTTGCAGCAAACTCACGCAAGGGATTTCCGCTGGGAATATATAATGTAAAAATAAATTCATCACCATTTTTTTCAATCACACCATTATTATTATTATCACGCCAGCCTTCTTCCTGCAATAACTGCTTAGCTTTTTCAAGATTAAACTCAATCGGCTTTAGCTCTTCATCATAATAAGATTTAAAGATTGAAGAAACCGGAGTTACGGCAAGCTCTCCATAATTATTCAGATATTCACTCAGTATTTCTTTTTTGTTTACAGCGTATGCAATTGCTTGCCGAATTTTCTTGCTGCCAAAAAGTCTGTTTGGATAAATCGTTTGATTATTAGAATACTTATCAACATCAATATTGCTGAGTCCCATGTAATCATATTCTCTTCCTTTTACGGTTTCAATTACAAGATGGTTGGAGTTCTTCAAATCCTTTGTATCAGCTGGTTTTACAAGTTCACAAAAATCAACTTCGCCTTTTTTTAACTGTGTTATTCTTGAATTATAATCCGGAACAATCTTAAATATTATTTCATCAATCATTTCTTCCTTGTACAAGAAAGATTTTTTGTCTGCTACAAGCACGATTATTTGGTTTCGTTCCCATTTTTTTAGCTTGTAAGCGCCATTAGAAACGGGATTAAAATTTATTTCGGATGTTGTGATGTTTTTTCTATCAAGCTTCTCATAAATATGTTTTGGAATTATCGGATATACGACATCCAGCAAGGAAGCTGCAGAGCCCGGTATAAAATTTATTTTTATTTTGTGTGAAGTAAGTACTTCAAACGTCTTGCTTATATCAATATGTTCTTCATAATCTTTAAATAGATTTTTGAATGCTCCATAATATCTGCTTTGCACAATTGGATCGGAATAAATATCAAATGTATAAACAACATCTTCCGCTGAGAATTTTTTGCCGTCACTCCAAAGCACATTATCTCGAAGATTAAAAATGATTGAACTTGAGTCTGATGCCCATTCCCAGCTTGCTGCAAGCATCGGTTTAGCATCCAAATCACCGACTTTATCATTCCACTCGAATTGTACTAAACTTAAAAACAAAGTCTCATCAACCACTCCCTCATCAACACTAAAAGAGTAAATTGGATTGATAGTTTCTAGATCAGCGGAAATAGCAATTACTGCTCTATTTAACAATTCCGGTTTTTCATTATTACATGAAATAAAGAAAATGATAAGAGAGACAATAAAAAGAAGGGATTTGACTTTTTTCATAGTTAGTAGAATTAAATGCTAATAAATCTTGGGTTAATTTATTATTTTGATCAACAAATACAAAAATTTAATAATGCTTAAAGTTGATATTAAAAAAATTATTCTTAAGACAAACGGTGTGGACAGAGAGCTGCTGCATAACATTGTTTTTACATTGAGTGAAAACAATATTTATACGATTCTGGGGAAAAATGGAAGCGGTAAATCTACACTTATAAAATCGCTTACCGGATTATTAAATAGAGATCTTTACAAAGTTGATGGGAAAGTTTTCTGGTTTGATGAAAATATTTTTAAAATGGAAACTACCCGATTACTTGATCTTCGTAAAAGTGAAATAAAATATGTTCTGCAGGATTTAACTAACAACTACGATCCTCTAAAAAAGTTAAAATACTATTTTGATATTTCAGGTATTGATGAAAAATCTATTCCAATTCATCTCCAAAGTTTTTTGCTTCCTGATTATCAGAAAATTTCAAATCTTCATTCTTATGAAATAAGCGGAGGAATGGCGCAGAGATTAAGTTTAATGTTAGCCATGCTCGCAAATCCAAAACTTTTAATTTTAGATGAACCAACATCTGCAATTGATTATGCAAATATTAATCTCATAAAACTTAAACTTATGGATTTTAAGAAGACAGGGGGTTTAGTATTAATTGTTACACAAGACATTAATTTTGCAAAA
>JBBQSH010000169.1:0-6938 GCA_038214015.1 Ignavibacteriales bacterium
TGATTTGGAACTTGAAATTCAATATTAGTCTTACTGTTGAATGGGTTGGGATAGTTTTGTGCTAAGCCATAATTCTTTGGAAGTTCAATTTCTTGTTCATCACTCACATCAACTACATAATCGTAAAGTGATTGAATGCTATTGTATGATAAAGCATAATTGTAGATTCTAATATCATCTAACACTCCTTTAAAATTATATTGAGTATTTCCTGGAAGCACTTGCGCAATCATTAAATCAATTGTAGTTGTCGGTATCAATCCAGCAAAAGATGAAAGAGCATCCAATTCACCGTTGATATAAATTTCATAATCAGACCCATCATAAAGCGCAGTAACATTGTAAAGTGTATTCAAAACCAATTTAGTTTCGGAATCAAGATCCTTAGTGCCCTGATTTGTTTTGACAGTCCATCTTATATGTTTATCTGTAACTGATATTTTCCATCGATTTTCCCAATTGCCATGTGAAAGAGGATAAGATTCTCTATCATAAAACTCACCAACTTTTATCCAAAAATTAATACTAACGCTGTTCTGGAAATTTAAACTGGTGCTGCTCAAAACTCTTATGTTATCATTTATGCCGTCAAAAGAATATGCGCTTGCTGTATTTCCCCATCGATCAGAGACTAATGTTGCACCAGAAACCGTTCCGTTATTATTAAATTCACTTCCATCATTTGCATTACTATTGAAAGGATAAAACGCGACAAGATCACCAGTTTGTTGAATTGTAGTATCTCGAACAGAAACACTGATACTATCGATTGCAATACCTCCACGCCCATCATTAACAGAACAAAAAATAAAGTAATTACCAGGATTAATTGGTGCAGTCCAGATAATTGTAGAATCGCTTCCTGTTATTGTTCCAAATGCAGCAAACCAAGTAAAACCTAATGAGTCTCCATCTGAATCTGATGCGATACAATTAATATTAGAATTTGAACCGATATGAATTTTTCTTGGATGTGCAGTGATATTTTCAATTATCGGAATATGATTTATGAATTCAACAACATCAATAAATATTGAATCAGAAATTATTCCTCCGTTGTTATCGCTTACAATACATTTAATAAAATAATTTCCAGGAATAGAACCAGTATACCAAGTTACTGTTGAGCCTGTTCCTAAAATACTACCACCTGAAGTTGACCATTCATAATTTAGGGGATCATTATCTTTATCAACAGCAGTACAATATATTTTTGTGGAATCCCCTATTGTAACTATTTGTTTTTCTGATGAAAGTGATTTGATGCGAGGTGGATAATTAGTTACGTTTTGATTGGAATTAAAATCAATAATTACATTATTTGCTAATACTTTTTCAAGTTCATAAGTAAATGTACTTCCTGCTGGAATAATCACAGCGATGATAGCTTGATCTGCTGGAACTATGATTGAAGTTTCCCCTGTTACTGATGATGAGATAATAGTATTGGATACTGCATCGTAAATATCGCTTGTTGCATTGCCAACATTTATCATTACCGATTTTTCTGATGGATAAGGATTGTAGTATAGAAAACTTGGATAGGCGTTTGAGTGAAAATAATCCGTCTTCAGTAAATCCAGTTTTAATATGGCTGGAATATTTGTTGTATCTATTATTCCACCGAATATTCCTACATGAGATGATCCATAAAGTGCAAGATTAGTCATGCCCCATCCACCACTTATCGCATCTCCTGTTGCATATGGACTCATCGAAAATTGTGTTTGTCTAAGTGCTTCATGTCCAACGTAAGAATTTGGATCATACATATGAGACCATTCTTCAGAATCCTGATTTTGATCAGGTAAATAATTTGTATAAAATAAACGCGAAGCATTTGCAGCATTTAAAACCCATTTACCAATTGCTCGTGCAAATCTATCATCGTACCGAACCATTGGAACTAAGGCGCCAACCTGTTCAAACGTATTCATCAGAAATGCATAATCGTTAGAGCCATTTACTTCGCCAATTAATCCATCAACATCATAACCTCCCCAGGTTCCAAGTATTGCACCCCAATCTCTAAGTGATCCAACATTAAAACACCAATTAACCATTTTATCTAAATTGTAAGTAGTACCAAGTTCAGCATTCATTCTTGCTGCTGTGTATACACCATAGGCAAGCTGGAGTTCATATGAAGGATTTGTTGTAAGTGAATTTAGAAATTCCATACACCATTCGGCGCCAATTCTATACTTTTCTGCTCCTGTTTCTACATAGGCATTGTATAGTATCCATGCAAGTGCGCCAGCGGCTTCAGGTTCCTTAACTCCTGAATTAAATGGTTCCATAGTCATAAGATTAAAAGCTCTGTAGTTCATATACGGAACTATCCATGGAGTTGCACTCCCTCCCATTACTTCAACCGCTCCGAGCCATCGATCAGCGACATTAGTAAACTGATTTGGAAAATCACCCGTAGTTGGATACTGATTATACAACTGATAGAAAAAAACATTTGGCATTAAATCGTACCACCAATCATCCCAATTACTTCCGTTTGGATGGTTAAGATAAACGTTTGCATTGTTTTCTTTATTAAAATATTCTTCACTCATTAGAACCCAATTATAACCACTTTGATTGCTCTTATCGATGCCTACCAATGAAGCTCCAATAGTTGCTGGTATAAGGTTTATACTTTCTGAAGAAGATGGTGAAGTTGTTCCGACTACTGTGTGAAGACCAAAGCTGTTATGTTCTGGATAATTAACTGTATTATTATTCAACCAAATTAATGGCAGGTATTGCCCCGTACGATTCAAATCGAAAATCAGACTATCATATCCAACAGTAACCCTCTTCCAGTCTCGCATTTCATAAGGAGATGGAATGTTTGGCATTTGTTCGATGCGATTAATATTAATTTGCTGAGCGTAAGAACTATTTAAAGAAATGCACAACCCAAAAATAATATAGAAAAATTTATTGAACTTGAAATTTTGCATATCGCAGTGCTTTGCTTTATTCTTTAACAAATTTTTAGTTATTACTTAAGTAATTATTGAGCGAATAAACTTTTAAATATCTTTCATTTAATGGTTTAATTTGTTTATCAATAATTTTTAATTTGATCTGTTCTCCAGGTAAAATGAACAATCCTCTATCCGAAAAAGTTATTTTTGGATAATATATATCAATAAAAAAGACAGGGTTCTTAGACTTTATTAATAAGTAAGAAGACTCTTTTTTATTAATTACTTTAATATTCAACTGAGGTTTTTCTAGTGTAATATGTTTCCAAGGTTTGACAGTATAATAATTTTTACAAATCGTATTGTCAGCTTCATCAATCAATACAGCAGTTAGAATCCAATTCTTATTCTCAGGTAAATCTTCTAGCAAAATAGATTTTATTTCAGCAACTACATTATTCTTAATTTTTACTTTAATATTTTTTTCTCTCATTATCTTCCCTGTATTAGAATCGATAACTGCAATCTTCAATTTCCCATTAATACTCAAATGATTCTGATTAAGTAAACTAATTTTTATCTTGGTTCCATCATTGTTAAAATAAATTAATTGTGGCGCAAAAGAATTCTTTACAAAATGATATGACAATTTGGGTCGTAATTCGGAATCCACAATAGCCCAGCTTGAAACAGGCCAGCAATCATTTAATTGCCAAATGATACTCCCGTTAGTTCTGGAATTTGTCCGCCAATATTCAAGACAACTCTTTAATGCAAAAGCCTGGTTTAATTGTGCCAGGTATAGATAATCATCCCAATCAGTTTTAATCGGCAGATGACTGCTTAAGAATTTAATTATTCTTTCAGGTCCCTCCACCTGTTTATTGTGATGTTCAAATATTTGATCACCAATATCTCTGTTTTTAACATTTAAATATTTTTCAAAAGTATCTTTATTTGCCGGACCTTGAAAGCCGAATTCAGTAACAAAAAGACTATTATCGTTTACTACTTCGTTATAATCAATCCATCTGCTCCAAATATTCCATTGATGTGTATTTCCACTTTCAAATGAATTTGGATCTTCATCATTTCCGAACGGAGAGGAAGGCCAATATGGATGTGAAGGATCAATATTTTTTAAAATATCTGGAATAATTTTATGATAGATATTATATCCAGGCATTTTTTTGTAAGATGATTTTTGTTCCTGGTACCAAATCCATTCGTTTTCATTATTGCCGCACCAAATAGCAAGACAAGCATGATGTTGAAGACGCAAAACATTTTGAGTTACTTCTTCACTTACATTCGCTATAAAATTATCATTTTCAGGATATGAGCCGCATGCAAACATAAAATCCTGCCATACTAGTAAACCAAGTTCGTCGCAAATGTTATAGAATTCATCATCTTCATAAACTCCGCCGCCCCAAACTCTTACAATATTCATATTGGCTTGCTTTGCTAACAAAAGAAGTTCGGAATATTTTTTCTTGTTTACCCTTGGAAGGAATGAATCAGCAGGAATCCAGTTTACACCTTTACTATAAATATCTTTATTGTTCACTCTAAACTTGAATGCTGCTTTATCTTTTTCCATTAAAACTAATTCAATAGTTCTAATACCAACATTATTTTGAATTTCATCGAGAATAACATTTTCTTTAACTAGCTTTATATTTAATAAATATAAATTCTGCTCACCCTCGCCGTTTGGCCACCACAACCTGGGTTCCTTAATCTTAAAAATAATTATATTGTTTTCTGAAGGATCGACAAGAATTTTCTGTTCATAAATGCTATCTCCACTACACAATGATATCTTGAGAGATAGGTCTTTTTTCACCGCACTTCTTACACTAACTTTTACTTCAACATCAGAATACTTTTTACTAATATTTATTGTATTAAAAGTTATATTTTCAATTTTTGCATCTGACCATTCTTCCAAATATACATTACGCCAGATACCTGAAGTTGGAAATGTTGGACCCCAATCCCAACCAAATGAATATTGTGCTTTCCTTATATAAACTCGAGTTGAATTAAGTGCGACAGGAAGTTTGCCAGATTTTATTTCTTCATCTGCAGCAAATCTTGTTGGTGATTTGAATAAAACTTTTAATTCATTTCCCTTAGATTTCAAAATATTTTTAACATTGTATCGGTATTTAATAAACATATTATCTGTTCCACCGAGTCTGATATTATTCAAATAAATTTCGCAGATAGTATCCAATCCTTCAAAAACTAGATCGACATTGTTTCTGATGTTACCATTGAAATCAAATTTTGTTTTATAAAGCCAATCACACTCAGGAATCCAACCCATTCTAAGCTCATTGTCAGAATAAAATGGATCATCAATAATTTTATTGTTTAATAAATCTGTATGAATTGTACCGGGAACTGTTGCAGGAAATTGTTTGGATGAGATTAGTCGTTCATCAATTAATACATTACCTGAATTATAATTTTTTGATAGGGAAAAATACCAGTTATTATTTAATTTGATTTTTTTTAGCATTACACATATTTCAATTTAATTAAAGTTATTCACTCTGATTGAAAAGACATTAACGCAATTTGATTTTGCGATATCTTTAGTAAAGTTAGTAATCCTTCAATTGTAGATTCAGCGCCTGAATTTTTATTAATTAAGTTCTCATTTTCAATTCCATCATAAAAAATTCCAGTATGGGGATTATACATAACTTCGCTAGCTGGATTCTTTCCAGTAAACCATTTTGCAATTTGGCCTCCTTTCATTGCGTAACTTGTATCTGATGTTATTTTGTAAGCTTCAAGTAGCGCAAAAACCATTGGTCTTATAACGTATGCAATCTGGCTAAATTTACTTGATTTAATTGTTTCAAAATTGCAATCCGTTTTTTTTACACTGAAAGAACTTAAAAATCCAATTTCAAATAATCTTTTATAAAAATTATTTAGTTCAAATAAAGCGGCATTTTTTAATTCTTCATTTTCAAGAATTTGATAGGCTTTTAATAACGCATAGGCTTGTGAATTTCCCCAGCCATGCCAATCATTCTGCCAGCTTAAAAAGGCACCATTAAATTCAAAATCAGAATTATTAATTTGCATCATCATAATTCCTAGTGCAAGCGAATTTATATAATCGAGAATTTCTTTATCTCCAGTTATTTTATAATAATTGGAAAGGACAATCGTTAATAACGCTGCTTGATCTGAAGCAAATTGAAATGGAAGCCAATCAGGCAGTTTGATTCCTTCAATTGTTACTTCATTATTCTCTTTAGGAATGTTTTTTTTTATGTTCTCAATAATTTGTGATATGCTTTGCTTAACTCTAACACTTCTTTCATCATTGCTGTTTATAAGATAATCATATCCTTCAGTCATTGCCCAAAGAGCTCGCCAGGACCACCAATTAGCCTCAGCAACACTTGTTTTAAATGTTTTATTTATCGAATTATCTTCCCAAATGAAATTATAGAAATATCCATTTTCGGATTGCATGTATAGCAGGAATTCAACAAGGTTATAATATTTATAAAGGCTTGAACTATCATTGTATGCTTTAAAATATTCCAGATAAAAAATCGCAGCACGAGCAGCATCATCGACACAAGCATATCCCTCATCATCATCGCCAACATATTTATAATCCGGAGCATTACTGTAGATATGAATTATAGCCATTTCTTTTCCATCAATTATAATTTCTTTATAGAGATAATCAAGATGAGATTTATTTACTTTGAAATCTGATTGACAATATGAAATCTCCCCATAGGCCAGAAGTAAAATCGGAATTAGAATTAATGTTTTATTAAATAATTTTGTTTTCATTTCAATTCTCTATTTGCAAAGTGAAAGTAAATACTCAACATTAGTTTCTGCTAAACATATATTTAAATCCGCACCGGAGTAATAGATTTTAATATCACCATTCTTCTCAATTATCCAACCGTTGGAAAAGATCACATTATTTACATCACCAATACGCTCGTAATCAAGATCGGGAGA
>JBBQSH010000170.1:0-6918 GCA_038214015.1 Ignavibacteriales bacterium
AGTTGTAGCATAATCTAGCGGACCGGGAATTGCAATAGTTTCGATTGGTACACCACTATAAACTGATACTGCATTTCCTGCTGGACCGAAAAATACTTCTACTTGCGATGTACCAGCACCGTTTGTCCAGGTTGCATTTCCAGGATTGATGCTAACATCTGTTGAACCATCAGCTGGTCCTGGATTTGAAGCTGCACCAACTGGACAGCCGCCAGTTTGTGTCCCAAATAATTGAAACATTAATGCATTAAACGCTGGCAAGCCCAATGAAGTATAAGTTACCCAACCAGGCGTTCCACCAAAAAATCCAGCATCATCTCTTATGTAGGGTTCTGATAGAATTTCAGGATCTTCGCTAGCATACCAATTCCAACGGAATTCTGTAAGAGTTGTAGCAGACGCGGAAATTGCATATATAGAAACCCAATATTTGGTAGCTGTTGCGCCACCAGTTAAAACTACAGGGTTACTTAAAAATCCTGTTGGATTAGGATCACCGGCAACTACAGGAACGGTTTCTGCCTGAATCAATGCACCTGGAGCACCAGCACTATCAGAATAGAATGCAACTCCCCAGCTCGCAGCGTCAACTAGAACGGAGTAAAAACCGGTTGCTGCAATTTGATCAATTGTCCACGTTGCGGCAGATGGGACCAAGAAATCATCTGCATCTAAAACCTGGTTTGCACCGGTAGGTAATCCACCCCATTCACCAGCTACAATTGCAGTGGTACTTTGGGTTAGAAAGTTATCCCACAATAATGCTGATGTACCGTCGATATTAAAAACAGGTATTTCTGTTTTAACACCAGTAGCTGCAAAAGGAGAACGGGTATCACCATCTACCTTAGAATCCTGTGCAAATCCGCTAGTAAATACTACCAGCACAAAAGAGATGCACAAAAGAAGTGTCTGAAAAGATTTTTGCATAAACGAACCTCCTGAATGATTAGTTGGATATAGAATTAGTTAAGGGACCTAAATAGCTATGAGAATTAAAAATATTTTATACTCCAGAACTTTAAAACTAACTTTGAGTGAGTCACCTCATCTAATCACAAGTCTCTTGAATTGTCGAAGTGATCTTAATAAAAATTTTAATTTAGCGCAAGTTTTAGGAAAAAGAATTTTCAAAAAAATCAACACTTAATTTTATGCCACACTTATCCTCAAATTAAATAATAACACTGTTTCCTATTTAATTTTTTCGTTCTTACGAATAGATTCTTCAGACAATTTCTTTTTAAAGTTAATAATTTGTCTCTGAAGATCTGCGTTACCAGTTGATATTATTTGTGCTGCAAGTATCCCTGCATTCTTAGCTCCATTTATTGCTACAGTTGCAACGGGTACACCGGATGGCATTTGCACTATTGATAATAAAGAATCCAATCCATCAAGTGATTTGGATTTAATTGGTACACCTATTACCGGAAGTGGAGTAAATGCGGCTGTAACTCCAGGTAAATGAGCCGCTGCGCCTGCGCCTGCAATAAATACTTTCATACCCCTTTCGTGGGCATTGCTTGCATATTCCGCAAGCAGATGAGGACTGCGATGGGCTGAAATTATTTTCATCTCGTTAGTAATTCCAAATTCATTTAAAATATCTGATGCTTCCTTCATTATAGGAAGATCAGAATCACTGCCCATTATTATTCCGACTTGAATTGTATTTGACATAAAGTACTCCTTTTTCTTAATTGATGTTTCTAATTTTGTTCAAATTAATTACCACATCCTTCATAAGTTACCTTAAAATTGTGAATGTCATTTCGACCAAAGGGAGAAATCTTTGAGGATTACGGTAGCAGATTTCTCAGTCGGGGACTCCTTCGAAATGACTTTTGTAAAATTCTCACACAAACCCTTAAAGTTGCAGTAATTAAAAAACAGATTTTACTTACTGCAAAATATTAGTTTATTTCCAATTCACTTGTTTAATATTTTTTCCATCTGATTGCAATAGTACAGCGCCAAGTTGATCCGTTCTGTAAATTTTAGAGTTTATTTTCTCTAACGACTTAATAACACTTTCGGCAGGATGATTAAATTTGTTTTTTACGCCAGCACTTACCAAAGATATATTCGGCGAAACTAAATTTAAAAAAGCATTTGATGAACCAGTCGCACTTCCGTGATGACCAACCTTTAAAACATCCGAATCAAGCATATTTCTAAAATTAGACGCGAGAAAATATTCCGCCGGATGTTCGCAATCACCAAGAAATAAAAATGAAGTTTTACCATATACAATTTTTATAACTCCACTTTTATTGTTGCTTGAAAATTTGTTATATGAATAATTATTGGGATCGTTTAAAAAATAGATTTTTGTATTTCCAATATCAAAAGAATTTTTATAATAAATACTTGTTTTTATTTTCATTTTTTTAAGAAACTTTTCTAACCGAACTGATTTCTGTCCTGAATCTGGAAGCGGTCTGAAAACCTCTTTAATTCTGTTATTATATATTAATGAAACAAATCCACCATAATGATCAAGATCGAGATGAGAAATAAAACCATAATCAATTTGGTTAATTCTTAAATAATCTAACAAAGGAATTATAACTCTTTCGCCGTTATCAATAAAAGGATTTGCTTCACCGGCATCAATAAGTGCGGTTTTACCGTTTGGAAATTTAATTAAAAATGAATCACCCTGCCCAACATCAATCATAAATACATTTAGTTCTTTATTGCCAAGTATTTCGTCGTTATCAAACTTTGAGTAGGTAAACATTGAAATGACTAAAATCACGATTAATGATATTTTAAAGAATGGTTTCCTAATTTTGATAAAGGTAAATATAATCACAGCTAATCCGAAGTAGAATATTATTGCATCATACAAAGAGTAATTTCGAATCCATAAAAAAGAAAAATCTAAGCCACCGGTAAATCGAATAAATTCAATCATCCAACCAGAAAATAAATCGTTAGCTGCTGCAAAGTAAATAGCAATCGTATATGAGAATAAACCTATAAAGACAGTAATAAATGCAACTCCAATAATTACACCAATGGTTGGAATTACAATTAAGTTTGCAAACAAGGCAACAACAGATAATTTACTAAAGTAAGCGAGTGTAAAAGGCAGGGTTCCGATTTGCGCACTTAATGAAACTCCAAAGAATAATAAAATATATTCCACCCATTTATGTTTTAAGTGCAACTTGTAAATTATCTTTTGGAAGAAAGGATATAAAATACCGATTGCGAGAACTGCTGAAAATGATAGTTGAAATCCAGGGTTATAAATTTCAGTAGGATTTAATAGAAGGATGATAAAAGCTGCGATGGAGATTGAATTAATAATATTCGTGCTTCTATTTGAGAGAAAAGCGAAAATTATAATTATCGCCATTAGCGTTGCGCGAAACACTGATGGCGGCACTCCGGTTAAAAACATAAATGCTAATAATCCAATAATGGTAAGAGTAGAGCGAAGATATATTCCAAATCTTCCGAATATGAAAATAAAAATAATTAACACGTACCCAACGTGTAAGCCCGACACGGCAAGTATGTGTACGACGCCAGAATTAATAAACTCATTTTTAGTCTCGTAATCTATTTCACTTCTATCTGCAAGGATTAAACCTCTTAGCAATCCTGCAGTTTGCGGATTATGAAGATCGTGAATTGTTTTATCAATTTCTTTCCTTATGGAATGAAACAATGTTTTAAAATAATCTATTTGATTTGAGAGTATTTTAACACTATCGGTTTGATAGGAAATAAATAATCCTGTTATTCCGTTTGATTTGAGATATTTATCATAATCAAATTCGCCTGGATTCCTTTGAGTTCTTCCCTTTTGATAAGTACCTGTTAAATAAATCTTATTCCCTGCATTTAGGTTTGCATATAAATTTTTTCTTTGAAGTGAATCACCTCTGAATTTACAAATCAGTTTATCATTTGAGGTAAATATTTTGTTATCCATTATTAATGAATCTGCCATTGCAGTAAAAACTATCTCAAATGATCTTTCAAGTTCAACATCAATTACCTTTGCAAAAAGTTCTGCGTTCTTTTCTTTTTGATATAAGTGAAGTGAAGAATCAATTTTTGTTTCACCAAGCTTTGCAATGTAAAAACCAAAAATTAAAATTAAGAATAATAATAAAGCGGAGGAGATAATTTTGTAGAAATGAAATTGAAAATATTTTGTTAAGAGTAGTAAAACTAATCCGAATATGAAGATAATAATTGGATAATAATGTAAATCAAATTGGAATAATCCTGAAGCAAGAATTCCAATAATAAATGCTAAAGTAAATTTTATAAATGGATAATCTTTCAAGTGCAATATTTAATTATTGATGGTTTTATATCAGTTAAATCTTTTATACTATCAGCCAGTTGCCTTGCATTCTTACCTGCTGCTATTGTTAATGCAGGATTTACAGTATGAGTTTTTACAGAAAGATCTTCGAAGTTTCCGTGATCAGAACAGATTACTAATGTCATTTCATCTTTCTTAAGTTCAGACAATATTGTAAATAAAAATCTATCAAGATTATTATAGATTAATTCAAACTCATCAGTAATTCTTCCGTGTCCTAAGTGATCAGTATGAAAAAACTCATACAAAGTAAAAGCATGTTTGTTGGCAATTCTTAATAAACGTCTTGCTGCTGTTTCCGGGCTGATTACTTTAAGTTGATATTTTAATTTACGATTCCACCGTTCATTTGTAATCTCTGCCGTAAGTGCTTTACTTTGTCTTAGTTCTGTTACAGAGTTTAATTTTATTCCGGTTAAGCGACAGATCAAAGAAGTTGTACTCAATCTTGTTTTACCGGATTTTAGATAATCAAAAAAAACTTTGGGATATGCATTTACAAAATAAGCCGATTTCCCTAAATCCTTATAAGCCTTAAAAATATTTTGCTCTTTGATGATCGGAATAGTTGTGGAATATGGGAAAGGTCCAAAATGTTTACCAACAAACTGCGGGGCATTCATCCCACAAAATATTGATACCTGTCCTGTTCCGCTTTGTGGAAAACCTTCTACTCCAAGTTTTGCATCGGTTGGAAAAACATACATGCCATCATTTTCTAAATGTGGATTTTGCTTGTGCGGAGTTTCTTTAAATAACTCATCAAATATTTTAAATCCATATTTAAAGAACGGATTAAACTCAAAATCCCTTTCACCAATTCCAACTCCATCAATAAATATCATCAGGACGGGGTTCACTTATTCACCTGCGGTTTTGATTCAACTAATATTGTAACAGGACCGTCATTGATAATCTTAACCCGCATCATCGCTCCAAAAATTCCCGTTTTAATTTTCTCTTCACCAAAATTTGATTTCATTCTGCTTAAAAATTTCTCATAGAGTGGAATTGCAATTTCGGGTTTTGCTGCTTCAATAAAGCTGGGGCGATTACCTTTTTGTGCATCACCATAAAGTGTGAATTGAGAAATAATAAGAACCTCACCGTTGATATCTTTTAAAGATAAGTTCATCTTTTCATTTTCATCCTCGAATATTCGAAGGTTGCTGCATTTATCTGCAACGAATATCAGATCATTTTCATCATCATCAGACTTTATTCCAAGTAGAATTACAATTCCCTTTCCAATTTCAGCTTTGTAATTTTGCTTATCGATATAAACGCCGGCTTCAGAAACTCTTTGAACAAGTGCTCTCATTTAAGCTCTCCGCAAATAATTCTATCGATCCCGGAATAATCTTTGGTCACTGTAATGTTACTAAAGCCTTTCTGCTCAAATAAATTTTGAACCTGCCTAGATTGGCCCATACCGAGTTCAAAATAAATCTTTCCGGGTTTATTCAAAATTTGATCTGACACTTCTATAATGCGTTTATAAAAAGATACGCCATCAGAATTATCTGATAATGCAATTTTAGGTTCATACATTTTTAACTCCGGTTCTAGAGTTTCATAATCATTTTCAGAGACATAGGGTGGATTTGAAACAATTAAATCAAACTTACCTAAAGCGTTTAATGCGTCTTGCATAATATTAAAAAGTTTAAACTCAACTCTGTCCTGCAATGAATTTACTTCAGCATTTTGTTTTGCCACTTCTAATGCACTTTCGCTTATATCGATTGCTACAACATTTGAATTTAGTAAATTCTTTATAATTGAAAGTGAAATGTTTCCACTTCCAAAGCCAATATCTAATATTTTAAGACTCTCAGATTTGTCTGATTCATTAATAATCTTTTCGACAAGTAATTCAGTTTCAGGTCTTGGTATAAGCACATTTTCATTTACTATAAGTTTTAATCCGTAGAATTCTACATTTCCAATAATATATTGTAATGGAATTCTCATTCCCCTTTTTCTGATTGCTTCTCGATAAATCTGCACTTCATTTTCTGCGAGCGGTTTATCAAAGGACAAATAAAGTTCTAAACGTTTACATTTAAGAATTTCTGCCAGCAGTATTTCGGCATTAGTTCTTGGGGACTCCACACCCTTTTTCTGAAGATACTCCGTTGATAGTTTGATAACTTCTAAAACTGTAATCATATAAATAATAATTGATTATTGGAGAAATGATTAACTCACGTTACGTAAACTTAATTTAGAATTATACCAAGTGTATCAAAATCACTCTTCGACTGCGCTCAGAGTGGTTTAGTATTTGCTGCTTCTAATTAATTAATCATACTGAGCGTAGTCGAAATATGACCAAGATGCTTATCAATTCAAATTAATACTATTTTAATTTTTTATTTTAGTCTTTCTTTAAGAGTATAAATATTATCAATTTCACTTGGATCATATCCTCTTAATACGCCAACATAATAAGATATCCAATCGACCAGGTAAATTAAATCTAACAATCTGACTTTATATGAATCTTCATTGCTTTTTAGAGTTAATGTTTCAACTCCGCTTTTTGAAAAAATATCTTTAAG
>JBBQSH010000171.1:0-6870 GCA_038214015.1 Ignavibacteriales bacterium
CCGATCCTGATAGTCCAGAATATTATGTTAATGTTGCAAAACGGTTGCATAAAGAAATTCCAAATTCATTCTTCGCTTATCAGTATTCTAATCCATCAAATCCGGAAATACATTACAGAACAACCGGACCGGAAATTTGGGAACAAACGGATGGGAAAATTACTCACTTCGTTTCAAGTATTGGCACAGGAGGAACGATAAGCGGAACGGGAAGATATTTAAAAGAAAAAAATCCAGACATAAAGATAATCGGCGCTGATCCCCTTGGATCTATCTTCAAGCATTACAAAGAAACTGGTGAATTGATTCACGGCTCACCTTATCTTGTTGAAGGTATCGGTCAGGATTGTTTACCATCAAATGTACATTTTCAGTACATCGATAAAATTATAAACATAAGTGATAAAGAATCTTTTGCAGCCGCAAGAAGATTAACTAAAGAAGAGGGAATTTTTTGCGGCGGCAGTACAGGTACGATAGTTCAGGTTGCATTAAATATCTCAAAAGATTTGACTGAAAACGATGTTGTTGTATTTATTGTTTGCGATACTGGCGAAAGATATCTCTCTAAAATGCACAACATTGAATGGTTAAAACAAAACAGAATGCTTGATCCGGAGATTAGAACTCTGCGGGATTTATCTGATTTGAAAAAGCAAAGAGGATTTGAGGAAATTATTTCTATTAAAGAATCTGATAAAGTAAAAGATGTACTTGAGTTGATTACTAAAACAGGTTACTCAAATATTCCTGTTATGACAGGCAAACAATCAATCGGTGCTATAAGAGAAAATAAACTTCTTGCAAAATTGGTTGAGAATCCAACCTTGTACAACTCAGAAGTTAAAGATGTTATGGAAGAATCACTTCCAATTCTGGATGCAAAAACTGAAATTGAAGAAGTAAAAAAATATTTAAAAACACATTCGGCAATTCTTGTAAGTGATTTTAGTTTGATAACTGATATCATTACAAGATATGATTTAATAAATTTAGACAATAAATAACATCGTCATTGCGAATCCCCGAAGGGGTGAGGCAATCTGCTGTATTAGCATAGATTGCTTCATTCGAGGACTCGTTCGCAATAACATCAAAGCTAAGGAGATACAATGGGCTTTTCAACAGACGCAATACACGCAGGACAAATTCCTGATCCAACAACGGGAGCAGTAATAACTCCAATTTATCAAACTTCAACTTATGCGCAACATGAGCTCGGCAAAAGCACAGGCTTTGAGTATGCACGAACTCATAATCTTACTCGACAAGCATTAGAGAAAAATATTGCCACTCTTGAAAAAGGGAATTATGGGATTGCTTTTTCTTCAGGTTTGGCAGCAACACACGCATTAATGAGTTTGGTAAAGGCCGGTGATCATATAGTTATTTCCAATAACGTTTACGGTGGCACTTACAGACTCTATGAACTTAATATGAAAAACTATGGATTAGATTTTTCGTGGGTTGATAGCACAGATTTAAAAAATGTTGAAAATGCAATTCGTCCAAATACAAAAATGATTTACGTTGAAACTCCAACCAATCCAATGTTAAACTTAACTGACTTAAAAGGAATTTCGGAAATTGCAAAAAAGAATAATTTAATATCTGTTTGCGATAACACTTTTATGAGTCCGTATTTTCAAAATCCATTAACCCTTGGAATAGATATTGTTCTCCACAGCACTACAAAATATTTAAACGGACACAGCGATATAATTGGCGGAATGCTTATAACAAGCGATGAAAAAATTCACGAAAGAATTCGTTACATACAAAATGCTGCAGGCGGAGTTCCTTCTCCATTTGATTGCTGGCTTGTACTAAGATCTACAAAGACACTGGCTGTTAGAATGAAACAGCATGAAGAAAATGCAAATGCATTTGCAAAGTTTCTTGAAGAATCCGGTTATGCAAAAAAAGTAATTTATCCAGGATTAAAAAATCATCCCCAACATGAACTTGCACAAAAACAAATGCGCGGTTTTGGTGGCATGGTTTCTGCTGATTTTGGGAGTCTGGAAGCAGCAAAAAAAGTTTTAAATAATGTTAAGATATTTACACTTGCAGAAAGTTTGGGTGGAGTTGAAAGTTTAATTTCTCATCCGGCTTCTATGACTCACGCATCAGTTCCAAAAGATGAAAGAGATAAAATGGGATTAACAGAAAGTCTTGTTCGTTTCTCTGTCGGTATTGAGGATGTTGAAGATTTAATTGCAGATATTGAACAGGCGTTGAGATAAGTTCAAGTGGAGTCCACCTCATAGGTGGCCTCCACTTAAAAGCTAAGTTATCAATCTTCTATGATAATTAATTTGTCCGAGATGATAATTAAAATGGGTAAGCAAATGCAGAAGCATAAAATCAGTTTTAACCATTTTACCATGTTTTTGCTGAGGGAAATCTTTTTCTAAGTCTTCCGCGGATAAATTTTCTAATGTGTGCTTAACAATTTCAATCGTGTTTTCAATATAATTTATTAAGACTTTTGCGGACATATTTTTTGCTGCGAATTCATTTTCCCGGTTTCTTGTATAACCTGTATGTCCAAGTTCGGCTCCGACAAAAAGGTTAAGATTGCCAATTAAGTGTAAACATAAATTACCTGCTGAATTGCTAATCTCTTTTTTCACTATCCACAAAGATCTTTCATCTTTATATAAACTGATTTCATCCTTAAGCTTATTAAGATCTCTTTCAAAAATTTCTATTAATGATTCTTTTAGCATATGGTATTCTGATTTATTTAGAAAAACTATGTGGAGGCCACCTCTTAATTGTACCCCACATTTTTAATACGGTAATGTTTCGTGTTCTACTGCATCCTCAACCTGAAGTATTTCTGTAACAATATAATTACTATTGCCGCGCCAGGGAATTGCATTAAGATATTCTTTGTAACGAAGCTCAACAAACTTACCACTGTATCGTTCAAGCACCTGAGCAACTTGATCATCTAAAATACTGAATTCAAATTCGTTACTTTGCATTTGGTTCGGTAATGGAGTCTTAAATCCTTCCTGAATCAGCCTGCCTTCCCAGGTTTTAAAAACATAACCTTTCTTAACTACAAAATTCAAATTACCGGCTTTTACTCCTTCACCAAAAACAAAATAATATCTCCACCAAAAAACGATGGCAAGAATAATTATTAAAATCGGTATTCCTATCTTTAAAAACTTTTTCATCTTAAATTCTCTGATTTGTTGTAGCTAATATTAAAAGAAACAACTTTATTTCAAATCGAATGGTGTATCGTTTTACGAGCGAAATAATCAAATCCTTTTACTAACTTAGAAGCATCTTTAACAATTATTTACTATCAATGAAAAAACTGTTTTTATTTTATACTCTTTCACTTCTCCTTTCGCATTCAATATTTTCACAGGAGGAATTTGAATCAGAAATTGATTCTAGTGCTATTGAAGTTTTTTTAATTGATGCCTATGTAAAACAAGAACCACCCTATGTTTTTATTTTATCATTCTATACCAGCGAAGTATGTTTAAGCAATGTAATTATTGATGATAAATATGAGTACCTTGTTTCAAATGGATTAAATGAAGCACATTCAGCCAAGATTGATATAACTGCGCTTAGCTTTTTAGATAGAAATGTAAACTTTGTTATTGAGACTATCGATTCAATGGGCAATAAAACTACTTCTGAGGAGTTTGAATTTGATTTGCCGTATGAACCAATAATTAGTGACGGTTCAAGTATCTGGACATTATGTCTTTTTGCTGGTTCTGTGTTTGTTTTACCCATGCCAGGTTATGTAAATGCAGATGGAAAAAATTATTACAGCTTAACAAAAGAAATTCCTGTTGTTTCATTCAGATCAAAAAGAGGTAATTATCCTTCAAGTTACTTTTCATTTGAATACACTTACATATTCGAAGCTGAAAACAGAAATTATTTACGATTCGGTTACAAAAAAATTTTTCCTATCGATTATATCGAATACATTTCACCTGGCGTAACAGCATACACAAACTTTAATGGACAAAGTGGATTTTCACCGGAACTTTCTGTTGGTTGGTTTACTTTGTTTGATACTTTTACACTTTACACACGATATCGTTACAACATTAAGCCTGGTGATTCAAACTCAAACTTTTACGAGATAAATTTAGGACTTTACACCCGCTTCTTCTCTCTTTATTTATAGCGCATTGATTTCAATCAAATGGAATGTTTTTCCAGTTTCTTATGTTTGTATAAGAAACATAAAGAACTATGAAATTATTAGCGTTTACAATTTTTTTAATACTAAATATCACTCTATCTGCCCAAACAGGTAGTTTATCTGGAAAAGTAAGTGATAAAAACGGTGCTTTACCTGCGGTAAATGTTTTTATTCTTAATACAAATCTTGGTGCCGGCGCAGATCAAAAAGGTAATTATAAGATAACCGGAATTCCTGCAGGTGAATACGAGGTGAGATTTAGCGCGATAGGACATCAAACAAAAGTTGTTGATGTTGAAATCTATCCTAATAAAACTACTGAGCTTAATATCACGTTAGATGAAGCAATAATTGAAATAGAATCGGTACAAGTAACGGGAATGAAAGTTCAACAGCAAAATGATACTCGCACAAGTCTAATCGATTTGAATCCTCGTAATGCAAAAATTTTACCCGGCGCAGCAGAGGATGTTTTGAGAACTCTACAATCATTACCCGGTGTATTAGCCCCAAATGATTTTTCATCACAGCTTGTTATTCGGGGCAGTGGTCCTGATCAGAATCTGATTATAATGGATGATGTTGAAATTTTTAATCCGTACAGACTTTACGGTGTTATAAGTATGTTTAATCCGGATGCGGTTTCAGATGTTAATTTAATGTCAGGTGGATTTCCTGCAAAGTACGGCGATAGACTTTCTGCCGTTTTGGATGTTACAAATCGTGAAGGGGATAATTCAAAATATCTTAAAGGAAACATCAACGTATCTGTTGTAGATGCAAACATTGTTCTGGAAGGTAAAAATCCATTCAATGTTAAAGGAAGCTGGTTAGTCAATTCAAGAAGAACTTATTATGATCTTGTCATCGAACCATTTGTAAAAAGTGCCGGATTGGTTGATGATAATACTTCATTTCCAAACTTTTATGATTTTCAAGCCAAACTTGTATTTGGTCCCTTTAAAGGAAATAAAATTTTATTGAATGGAATTATTTCACGTGATGGAGTTGATGTTGTTAGCGGGCAGGAGCGCAACACCCCGGATAGTGTTGGCGTTTATAATATTACAAGAAATGATATTGTATCAGCGGCATGGCACTTTGCACCGTCAAAAAATTATTTAAATAAAGTTATTGTATCATGGTATAAAAATAACGGCACAACAGATTTTGATTCACAAATTCTTGATCCATCATTAAACAGAGATGATTTTGAAGAAACTATTCCCGATACTTTAAAACCTTACTTACTTGGATTTAAATTCAATGGTGATTTTGATTATCGCAAGGTAACGATTGATGATAAGTTTACTTACCTGTGGGGCGAAAATATTTTTGAAGCCGGTGCGGGTGTAGATTTTATGGAAACAACATTAAATTTTAAATTCGATCTCGATCCGGCTCTTGAAGCAATCTTTGCTGCCAATCCGCAATTCAGAGCTGCACTCAGCGATCTTAAAGATGTTAAAAAATATAATCGTTACAGAGCTTATGCGCAGAATAATTTTAAAGTCACAGAAAAATTATTTATCAATCCAGGATTAAGAATTGATTATTATGACCTTCTTTTCAAAGGTTACATATCACCAAGGCTTTCATTTTCTTATGCGATAGATGAGATTACAACTTTGCGCGGAGTATGGGGAATTTATTATCAATCACCCGGCTATGAAAAACTTCGTGATCAAAACATACTTTTTGATCTTGCAGATGTTTACACAAAACCTTTGAATGCAGAAAAAGCAATTCATTATGTGATTGGGATTGAACGCTGGCTTACAAATGAATGGAGTTTACGTTTTGAATCTTACTACAAGGATTTTACTGATCTAATCGTACAAAAGAAAGTGGAAGGTACAGCATTTGTAACTGAACTTATTCCGGGAAGAGATCCACATAAAGCTAATAGCTGGACAAGACCGGTTGTTGTTAGTGGTGATTCACTTACGCAAATACCGGTTAACAATTCTTATGGTGCGGCTTATGGTTTTGAATTCTTTTTATCCAAAAGAAATGTAATGAATGACAGTAAACTTAGCGGCTGGATTTCTTATGCGCTGGCTTATGCAAATAGATTTGAAGATGGAGTTAAATTACCTTTCCGATTTGATCAGACTCATACGTTTAACTTTGTCCTTAATTATGATTTTACATATTGGTTCAATGTTGGTTTGCGCTGGCAGTATGGAACTGGTTTCCCATTTAGTGAGCCGATTGGTGTAAAACCAAGAATTATTTTCAAAGATCTAAATGGTGATGGTGTGCCTGAAACACCTGTGATTGCAACTAGAAAAAGTTTTAATAATCCTGACGGTGAAGGTGAAGTAATCTATGATGTGGATTTTGGTGATAATAAATTCAATGCTCGCAAACCAGCTTATCACAGGCTTGATGTGAGATTTAATTTTATAACAAAATTCTGGAATCTTGATTGGATTTTTTATCTGGATGTAGTTAATGTTTACAATAGAAAAAATGTGGTAAATTATGATTACTATGTCAATGGAGATTTAACACTTGGCAGAGATCAAAATAACATGTTTCCAATCCTGCCAACTCTCGGCGTAAGCATTAAATTTTAGCTAATATCCATAGTTCGATTTAACCCAGTGCTTTTTTTATTTTACAAATCTCAACTGATAAATAAAATTTAACTTGACTTTAACAAGTTTATCCTT
>JBBQSH010000172.1:0-6801 GCA_038214015.1 Ignavibacteriales bacterium
CATTAACTTCCTCTACTGATGGAGTAATAACATTTCTTGTTAGCTCGCGCATGCTGGGATATTTATCTTCTGGAACACCTAATATTTTTCTAAACGTTTCTAGCGGAATAATTTTGTTTTTTTGTAAATTAACAAAGCGCGTACTATTTTCATATAGTGAATGGCCATATTTCGATTCAAATTCAGATTGAAGATCAATATCAATAGTGCCATAAATGGATGGATTAACGAGCAAATCAAGCATTATTTTATGAAAAGAAAAATTGATTGTATTATCTTGATAAAATGTAGGAGAACCATGCAACACTCTTAAATTTAAAAAAGAGATGTCTGTAGGTACCTTATCTTTTAACAAATTCCACTCTATTTTTAATGATGCCAACCCATCGATGGCCTCTTTTAGATATTGAGTGTTGTTGCTGTTGAACTTAACTGCTTTTGATAAATTCGAAAAGGGGACATTACATTCTACAGCAACTGAGCTATGATGATTATTTACACGATTAGTTACTTTTGTTGCTTCATACAAAAGTACATTAACAATTTTCCGCTGCAATACACTCATTAAAGAGTATGCATGAATAATTGCTACATGTTTACGTATTGTTTTCTCAGCTAACATTACTCATTCCGCTTGGCCTTCGTTTACCTACTTTTTCCTCATTAATCTGCTGAGTATAGCAGCGCGTATTATGGCAGTTTGAGGCCCTCTTATATCTGGATATTCCTTTACAACTTCACTTCTCATATCAGCAAAAAAACATCGCTGCTTAAATGTCATATAAATCTTATCAAATACAAAATTTTCGCTATTTCCTTCTGCATTGAGTACCATCTCCTTGTAATCAGGATTTTCCTTTAGCATTACTATAGATTCGTTAACCCAATCAGTTTTCCTTTTTAAATTATAATTTTCTGAGCTTATTAGAATTTCTCTGAGCGTTTCTTTCATCTCTTTATTAATGGTAAATGTAATAATCTTTTTGTCATCTTCATTATTATTTAGCTTCAATTTATTCATTTTTTATTACACTTCCTGAGCAATCAAAGGAATTATTTTTTTAAAACACTCTTCAACTGATTTACCATTATTCCATTGAACATTATCGCTAATCATATTCATTTGCTTGATAATATTCTCATGCAGAATATTGCTTGAAATTAAGGCATCAAAAATAATTTTGGCAATATTTGGTTTCACCTTACCTAAACTAACATTTAGTTGTTTACGACCTCTTATTTCTTTTTTCTGAACTAAGGAAGATTCCAGTTCTTTTTTTAATTTAACAATTGCATCAAACGATAAATTTTCCGAAGCAGCCTTTAAAAGAGCTTGTTGATGTTCTACGGTTTCAACTGAAATTATTAACTCGATTAATTTGATATTTTCTAACCTTCCTTCTGCTATTGCTTGCTTTATTTCTGGTGTAGTTTGCAGAATTAAAATATATCTCCGAGATTGTGTAATGGACATGCCTGTTAAATCACTTAAAACCTTTGAAGTTATTTTTTCTTTATCATTTTTTTCTTTGTTTTCGTTTAAATATTCCTTAACAATCGCTTCAAGACTTGCAACTCTTTCGGCAAGAGAAAGGTCAACACGTTCATTATTCTCAATCCATTGCAATACTCTTAGCTTCGTGCCGACAGGCCGTTGACTAGCTATTCTTGCTATTATTTCTTTTTTTCCAGCAATTGCTGAAGCAAGTGTTCTCCGCTCTCCGGCAATTAAACGGCATTTATTTCCAAATCTATAAACAAATATTGGATTAATTAATTGATCATCTACTATAGTTTTTGCTAATGACTCAAGTGATTTCCAGTCGTTTTTCTTTTTGGTATAGTCTGGATCAGAGGGATTAATCCCATTCATAGCATCATGAAGAGTAAGTGCTAGTTCACGATTATTTTCTGGATCAAGTTCAATTTTATCTAAAGGTAATACTTCTATTGATAATTCACCTGCATAATCATTCGCAATTGCCAATGTTCGCGAAATGGCTTCCTTTGTCTCTCCGGTTTTAATTGGATTTAGTTTGAATTTACTAACCATAAGAAACCTCCCCTTCTTCATAAATCTTGTTGTATACGTTATTAAATACTCGATCGTATACATGAGAACACCATTTCTCACTTTCAATTCTTGCAGGATGTGTTTTAGATAAGTTAAAGACACAATTGGGTTTTGCATCTTCTACGACCAATTCGGAATAAATGGTTCTTTGTGCGATAGGGGGTAATAACCATTCTTCTGATTTTTCTATAGAACGTAAATCATTAAGGAATTTAGTGTGGACAGCTGTCTTACGAACTTGATTAGGTAAAATGCCCGCTATTTTTATTGTGTCGTCTTTTACTCTTCTAAGTTGCTCTTGTGAAATTGCCTGAATCATCCCTATGGTTCCATTAATACCATATTGCTCAAGTTCGGTAGGTAGTAAACCATGTGTTGCTGCTCTTAATCCGGCCATTGTTAATGGACCAAACTGTGGATTTGTATCAATAATGACAAATTGATACTCACTGTGGGTGGAAAGCATTTCCGTAAATTCTTTAAGTCGATTTATGACTTTTTCTTTTACATCTACTTTTAGGACGCGTTGTGCATCTTCAAGTAATGAGGCAAAGGAAGGAAAACAATGTAAGTTATCAACCCATGTTGGATATGGATAAATAGATTTACCAGTGAATATATCAGCAATACTACTGACACCATCCCAATGGGGATCATCCTCAGGTAGGTTATTTGGATCCCACTCTGGATGTGCTTTCGGCATATAGCCAGTGGGGTGTGCTGGATCACGTGTGGTGGGAATTAAGCTGGATGAAGAATTACCCTGTGGGTCCAAATCTATAAATGCCCCTTTCATGTTTTTACATTTAGCTAAATATTGTGCAAGGGTTAAGGCAATAGTTGATTTACCAATTCCCCCTTTGTTTCCAGCTGTGGTAATTACCTTCATCTATTCCCCCTTTTTGAAATAAGGTGCTTTGTACTATTAGTTATTAGCCTATCGTTATTAGAATATATTTGCAAGCGGTAAGATGTACTATTCCTTAATAATATTTAAAACAGAAAATATATATCTTTTTTCTTCTATTCATATATTCATTTACTGATATTAATATAACATCATGATATATATAGATTTATTGAGAAGTTATTGTGTAACTATATGGGACTGATCGTGTAGGTTTATGAGTTTTATTGTGGGGAGATATGGGTTGTAAAATGGCTCATTTACTATATGTGTAGTTTTATGGGGTTCTATGGTGTAGTTATATGTTAATGGTGTAGGTTTATGGGTGGCCGGTGTATTTTAATTGGTTTGTTTAACCTAGATCTCTAAAAGTTGTTGCGTGCAATTTGTTTTACTGAGCGCAATATAAGCTATAGGTTGTTGGCGAACCTAGTCCATTATATATTTATTTCTATATATGTGTTAAGCGTAGTTAACTACTCTATATTAAACATTTTTAATACCACCATATGTAACAACTTGCTCTATTGGCTTCAATATTATTTATAAATTTATTTCAACCGATGAGTTTGATTTTGTCTGGGTATGCTTTTGACGCCACAAATTCGATTTAATATGCAGAGTAATCCATTAAGCATCAATAATAGTTGTTAGCAATTGAAAGCTCGCTCAATTGTTAGCCGCATACCACGGTTATTTAAATCTATACTGTTTATTCATAAATAGCATTAAATGATCTTTATCAATTTAGTAATTAAAATATCATTATTTAATAATGAGTACCATGAATTAGCTGCGCTTGTTTTAAGTAATGCTATTTAAGTTATTCTTATTGGCATGACTGGTATGTTGTTCTGAAGATATAATCTCTATTGCAATTATTATCTTGAATAAAAATACTCCCGATTCTAATTAGATAATTAAACTTGTTTTACCGTTGATTCTAATTAGAAGTTACGCATTGACAACAGCCTGAAATTTCGAATTCATATGCTCCATGCCTGGAGCGAACGACCCAATAAAAGAAGCAATAACCTCATTGAATAGATCACGTCGTAATTTATAGCAATTACTGATCACATCCATTGCTCGTAGTCGCTGAAGCTCAACATATCCAAATATAGCTGCAAAAAGATGATTTTTTACGGCTATTTTTCCTCTGACTTGAAAGCTTTCAATATTACAAACTTGCTTGATTGCACGATGATATTGTTCGATCTGCCAGTGCTGGTCGTGCAGTTTCTCAAACTCAGGCTTTCCAAAAGAAGTGAGTCTTGCGCCATTATCAGTCGGGTGATTTTCATCAGGCAAGTGTATTGCGTAATGGCGCACCTGGTCTTTTAAGTGTGTCCTAAAAAGCTTCACTTGCCCAAAATCACGTAACCAAACTTTTAACCCATCATTGGGTATATCGAGCTTTTGAACTTGAACCCACGTGCCTTCTTCAATAGAAACCAGACGGTTGCTTTCCAGCGCGAAGAGAAATCCCAGCTGATGGTTTTTTATCGTCTTCAAATTTTTCACGCAACTGTACCAGCTATCTCCTGTGACAAATGCAGGTTCAAGCCCCCATGCCAAAACTTCAAATAACATATCGAGAAAATAATCGTTTTTCGTTTTATTTTCAGCTTTGTCATAAACGCGAAAATTAACAGGCTGGTGTTGCCCATGAGGGTCGGTGTAATACAGTGTAATGAGGTTGATACCCTTGACAACAGCATGATGTTTTCCAGACCAATAATGACCAACCAAGGCAATGTAATGCGCATAGGGCTTATCAAGAACGCTATCATCTACGCTCAGCGTCCCTCCCTTCATATTAACCGTCGATTTAGCTTCACCGAATAGGTCGCTTGGTGAATAGGATTCTCTGTTCAAAAAACGATTAACACTATCGTGAGAAATTGCCATAAGTGAACCTAATCGACTACAGCTAACTCCATTAGGCTCGCTTAATAAAAATCCAACATACATCGGTAATGTACAACGTGCGGTTGAGGGACGGGTAATACTTCTTATCACAGAGGGCCTTCCGGTGGCTAATTGTTATTTTCTAGTGCGAATTATCAGAATTTAGATGGGTTTGTCAATGCGTAACTTCTACTAATGTTGAATTGAACACGACCTATATTCATTGACACTTAGACATAATGCATTATGTCTAATAAAGCGTTTTTCTGTTATTACTATGATTGAGCGTTTTTTTCTGATGATTTGTTTTTTGACTAAGCCAACATGCCTCCCCATCCTTTTGGCTATAAGAATCGCATGTGAATATCACGCTAACTTTTTATTTCGATACATAAACTCAAGTGAAGAAAATTTCTTGGTTGAGAATTGTCAGTTGTATAGTGAGGTTTATGGATTATCCCCGGGGGACAATTTCAGTAACTCATTGATTGTAAAGCATAAAAAACAATTAATAATTTTATTGAACTGATACAATGGTGTAGATTTATGAGGGATAAATTATAAATCAAGCTATTGTGAAGTCTAAATATAGAAGATATTTTAGAAATACAAAGAGATTTATCGTACCGATTGGGTTTAATTAGTGAGGAGTTTTATGATGCCCAATCAAAAAATATCGATTAAAGTATGTTGTGGAGATGGAGAATAAAATTGATAAGGAAAAAATTGGAAGAATCATTTATTATACACTGCGACACCTATCTTAGTTTAATTTTTTCCAGGCCATTAGTAATAGTACAGTTCGTTGTAATTCGGGTTTAAAAATATTGCAATTAGTCATGGGTGTGATGAAGTTAAAGCTGTAACGTAGAGGAGTTACTATATGACTATTATTGATGCAAGACCAACATGTTTTTATCATCCGATAAAAGTCATTTTTTTAGATGATAGCCGTTCATTTTTAGATGCATTAGATTTGGAGTTTGGCACACAGCTTAATATGCTAACCATCACCAACCCTGATACAGTAATACAGACAATTGATAATCATAGCCAAAATATTACCAAATCAGTTTTTAAATTGATGAATGATGTTGATACTGATACAACGACTAATCGTGTCATTGGTTTTGAGGTTAGCAATATGCTAAGTCTTATTTATGATAAAATTCGATTTGATCATGTGGCTATATTGGTTGTTGATTATGAAATGCCTGATATAAACGGAATAGAATTCTGCCAAAAACTTAAAGAAAGAAAAATTTTTAGGATTATGCTCACTGCTGAGGCCGATAAAGATACTGCAATCAAGGCATTTAATAATGGTCTGATTGATAAGTTTATACTTAAAACTAGTGAAGAATTATATTCAGAAATTACATTGGCGGTACAAGAATTAACACATCGCTATTTTAAGGAAATATCAAATAGTATAATTAATGGACATATCAGTTCCATTAGCGCTTTATTCAGTAATGAATCATACCTACAGTTATTTGCCAAAGTTGTATCAAAAGCACAACCT
Organism: Ignavibacteriales bacterium; assembly: GCA_038214015.1. Taxonomy (GTDB): domain Bacteria; phylum Bacteroidota; class Ignavibacteria; order Ignavibacteriales; family Ignavibacteriaceae; genus IGN3. Next base: position 6,418 of record JBBQSH010000172.1, read on the forward strand.
GTTGAATATTATTTGGTTGATACTTCTGGGAGCTTTGTATTTCTTGATAAAGATGCCAATCCTACATGGCTTATTGTTAGACATAATAAGGAACTGGATGAGCAATTAGAGTTGCTACAGGGATATGATGTACCTGATCAAATCTTAGAGTCAGTTGCTAAAAAGGAAAAAATACTATTTTTGTTATCAGAAAAGGAATATAAAAAACCAATTGCTGAATGGGTTAAACATATGTTCGATTCAAAAAAACTAGATAATAATTATTACTACAGTATTGTCAGTGGTCAATTAACAGATTCTATAGACTGGGGTAGGGTGGTTTCTTATTCCGCCTATATGGACGACAAAAATAATATGGCATGACTAGTCATTCAGAAGTTTTTG
>JBBQSH010000173.1:0-6786 GCA_038214015.1 Ignavibacteriales bacterium
GTTGCTTTAAAAGCCATACTAAGTTTAAGATGCGCAATAGTGTAAGGCGCCATCATAATTTCAAAACCGTGCAGGCGCGGCAGTAAATCGTTGTGCACATAAGCTGTCCATCGCCCAATTTGTCCGCTGTCTTTTAATTGCAAATAAATGCTTCTTATAACGGCACTAAGAAAAGTTCCCGTTCCAACTGCGGGATCAAGAATCTGCACTTTATGAATTCCATTTTGTGTTTTTGTTGTATCGGCTAAACCGGATGGAAGCCCAAATTCTTTTTTAAGAAGATGATCAACGGCGCGAACAATAAAACGAACAACAGGCTGAGGAGTGTAATAAGCTCCTAATTTTTTGCGAAGCTCGGCATCATACTCACGTAAAAAATCTTCATAAAAATGTATTACAGGATCGGGACCATCTTGAGGATTTCCCCACAAATCATCTTTAAAATATTGCTTCATCAATAAGGGAACATCAGCGTGCGAAAAAACTTCGCAAAGTTCATCAACAATGTATTCAAGCCGTTTGTCAAAATCGGCACCAACGATATGATCAAAAAAATGTCTTAGAAAAGGATTGGAAGTATGAACAAGTTCACGCGCTTCTCTACGAGTAAAATTTTCAGGAGTTTTATCGTGGTATCTTGCAACAAAAAGTCCATACACCAAAGTTTGCGCGTACATATCCCCAAAAGCTTCTGTTTTAAGATCGTGAACGAGAAGTTTTTTCAGAGTGTTATAAATTTTATTTATTTCAGAATTTTTTTCTGATGCAATAGAAAGGAACTGCAATAAGTTATCGCGGATACGCTGAGCTTTACCGCCCATAATTTTTGCAAGATGCTCGCCGGAACGTATTGGCTCTTTGTGTGATTGTGCAAAATCAATTAGTGTTTTATTAAGCAGATCAAAGTTTTGAGGAAGCGGAGAAATGGTTCGATTGTTTAAATCGTATTCTGCAATTTTAATTGGTTCCTGATATTTAAATCCATTCCGATAGAATCGGAACTCAACGTAATCTGTAAGAACTAGATTAGCATATCCAAAATATCTTGCCATCTGTTCAGATTTTTCAACTTTATCTAACACAACACCAATATCTTTTGCTTCAATGTAAAGGATGGGAATATCAAACTTTCGGATTACAAAATCAGGTTTGTTGCCTTCAAAAGATTTTGCATCGTGGTCAATTCGCTTAACATTAATGGATTCAAAAATCTCTTTTAAAAGATTTTCAAATTCAGTTCTGTATCCCATTTCACTATTTTCTTTGTGAGAAAACTTTGTTGAAACGGAGCGAAGATATTTTTCAAAAATGTTTTGCAATAGTTTAGAGGTATCCGAAATAATTTATCCCGCACAAAACTAAAGAATAAGTGAGAGTACATCAACTATCATTCATCGAATACAATTTTTAAAAAGTTTCTTCCTGACTTCCAACTTCAATTTTATTATATTTTAACCATCAATAAATCAATCTCATCTTATTTATGGAAAACAGATCAGCAAAAGTTAAACAGCATAGTTTAGATGACGTATTCGGTTCAAGAATAAAGAAATTTCAGAGACTAATGCGTTATAAAATCCGTGAGATACTTCTTGTATCAAGCATTTATGATAATTATCTCTTTGAAGAAGACGGAAGACTTTATGAATTAATCAGAGAAGAATATCAGGCTTTAAACCTAAGTTTTGCTCCAGAACTAATTCATGTTACAAGCGGTGAAGAAGCTCTTGAAATGCTTAGCGGTACACATAATTATGATCTTATAATTACAACCCTGCATATTGAAGATATGCATGTTATAAAGTTTGCTAAAATGGTAAGACAATCCGGAATTAATCTCCCAATCATTTTACTCGCTTATGATAATCGTGAACGAAAAGAACTTACAACAAATTACGATACTTCAATATTTGAAAGAATATTTATCTGGAGCGGTGATTATCGGCTTTTAATAGCAATTGTAAAGTATGTTGAAGACCGTGTTAATGTTGAGAACGATACTAAGAACATTGGTGTTCAATCAATAATTGTAGTTGAGGATAATATAAAGTTTTATTCATCTTACCTTCCAATAATTTTTAGTGAAGTATTTCAGCAATCCCAAAGACTTGTTAGAGAGGGGATTAATCTTACACATAAATTTTTAAGAATGCGCGCACGTCCTAAAATTCTTCTCTGCACAACATATGAGGAAGCATGGGATTATTATGAAAAATATCAGGAGTATGTGCTTGGATTAATACTTGATGTTAATTTTAAACATCACGGAGTAAAGGATCCCGAGGCAGGGATAAAGTTTGCACGTACTGTAAGATCTCAACACGATGATATTCCCATCTTACTGCAATCCAGCGATGCAAGTTTTAGAGAAAAAGCCTATCAAATAGGTGCTTCATTTATGCATAAAAATTCTCCTCGGCTGCTGCAAGAGTTAAGAGAGTTTATGCTTCAGAATTTTGGTTTTGGTGATTTTGTTTTTGTAAACAACGATGGACACGAAGTATTCAGAGCCGCCAACTTATCGCAGTTAGAAGAAGCATTAATAAAAATACCCGATGAAAGTTTAGTTTACCACGCTTCCAGAAATCATTTTTCTAAATGGTTAAAAGCGCGCACGGAGTTTTATCTTTCCTTAAAATTAAGACCCACCAAAGTTTCTGATTTCGGATCAGTGCAGGGTTTGCGTGAAAGACTGCTTACTTCGCTTCAGGAGTATAGAAAAATTCAGCAGAGCGGAATAATTCTGGATTTTAGAAAAGATTTGTTTGATCCCAAAAACAGTTTTGCAAGAATCGGCGGCGGCTCAATCGGGGGTAAAGCCAGAGGTTTGGGATTTATTAATACACTAATAATTAATTATAGTCTTAAAAATAAATTTGAAGATGTAGAGATAAGTGTTCCATCAGCAATTGTTATAGGCACAGAAGTGTTTGATAAATTTATCAGCGCAAATGCATTAGAACAGCTTTCATTTACTGATGTTGATGATCTTGAAATAACACGAAAGTTTGTGGATTCACAAAATTATCCGGAAGATATTATTGCAAAGTTAAGAGACTTTCTTGAGATAACTCATTGTCCGCTCGCAGTAAGATCATCAAGCCTTTTAGAAGATTCACAATTTCTTCCGTTTGCCGGAGTCTATGAAACTTATATGATTCCAAACAGCAATCCGGATCTTGAAATAAGATTGGATGAATTGTTACAATCAATAAAAAGTGTTTACGCATCTACATTTCATAAAAAAGCAAAAGACTATATAAAGTCAACATCGTATGGATTAGAGCAGGAAAAGATGGCTGTTATAATTCAGAGATTAGTTGGAACGGAAAGAGAGCGAAGATTTTATCCTGATTTTGCAGGCGTTGCAAAGTCTTATAATTTCTACCCGATAGCACCTCAAAAAACTACAGACGGAATTGCACTTGTAGCGCTTGGCTTAGGTAAAACTGTTGTTGAGGGAGGAAACTCGATTAGATTTTGTCCTAAGTATCCAAAACACATGCTTCAGTTTTTTTCTGCAAAAGAAACTTTAAAAAATGCACAGCAAAAATTTTATGCGCTGGATTTAAATGGCAAGTTAGATCATCATCCCGATAGCATTGAAGATCCGCTTGTTAAAAGTTTTGATTTATCTGACTCTGAAAAAGACGGAACATTAAATTCAGTCGGATCAACTTACTCCGCTGAGAATGATGGAATTTATGATGGAGTTTCCCGCAATGGAATTAGAGTTGTAACATTTGCTCCAATATTAAAACATAAAATTTTTCCTCTTCCGGAAATTCTTGATCTGCTTCTGGATTTTGGTTCGTGGGGAATGGGAACTCCCGTTGAAATAGAATTTGCGGTTAATCTAAGTGTTCCGGAAGGTGAACGAAAAGAGTTTGCAATGCTTCAGATGCGCCCAATGGTTCTTAGCCGTGAAAGTGAAGAACTTATGATTGGTGAAGTAAAAGCAGAAGATCTTATTTGTCAGAGCAAACAGGTTCTTGGCAATGGCGCGGTAAATGGAATTTATGATGTGGTGATCGTTGATCCTCAAAAGTTTGATCGTGGAAAGAGTAAAGATGCGGCAATGGAGGTAAGTAAAATAAACTCAAAACTTATTGCTGAAAGAAAACCTTATTTATTATTTGGTGTTGGCAGATGGGGCTCAATGGATCCGTGGCTTGGTATTCCAATTACATGGGATCAGATTTCCGGTGCGTCTGTAATTGTAGAAGCAGGCTTTAAAGATTTTAGCATTACACCATCACAAGGTTCTCACTTTTTCCAGAATCTTACTTCATTCAGAGTTGGATATTTTACAGTTAACTCGATTGATAAAGGAGATTTTATTGATTGGGATTGGTTAAGTAATCAACCGGCAATTGAAGAACTGAACTATACAAGACATTTACGATTTGATAAACCGATTAATGTTAAGATGAATGGACATGAAAATCGTGGAATAATTTTAAAACCAGGTGTTGAAACAGAGGAGGTTTAATAATTTTTATGAGTAGTCTAAAACAACAATATTTTATCTTTAAGTATTTATTGATATTGATATCTATTCAATCAATTTTGTTTGTTTCCTGCGATGAGAAGATATCAACACCGCAAAACTCCTTAGAAGTTATAACAAGCAAAAATACTTATCATAACGAAAAAGTAATTATTATTATATCAAACTACTTTGATAAAAATGTTTATATACAAAAATGTGCGGATCATTTGTTATACTATATTGAAAGACTTGATTCCAATTACTCTGGGTTTACGGCGGTTTTTGTTTGCAGACAACCTTATAATGTACCACTTGGCGCCTCATATGCTGTTACAGATACATTAGATTTATTTCCCGGAAAATATCGGACAAAGCACTTATATGCTTTTGAGGATACACAATTTTTAAATAATGAAGCTTATTCAAACACCTTTATAGTCTATTGAAATACAAAAACTTAAACCTCGCTTTTCTTTTTGAAGTACTTATCGGCTTCGGATGCATACTTTCAATTAGCTTATTAGGCTATAAAGGATTAGCTGCATTAGCCTTTTTAGCCCTGCGACCATTTGTACTTAAACGTGAAAATATTTCTGACGAAAAATCATACCTGCAATTTTCATATAAAGTTTTATCAAGCAGCCTGATAATAATTTTTCTAATGATAATATCTCTAATAGTTATTATAGAATTTATTCCAAACTGGAAGGCTAAACTACCGCCCATTGAAAACCTTCTGATAATTGTTATACCTTTCTTTTTACTTACGCACGGTATAGTTGGTTATATCAATTCATCAGACCTGAATAAAAAATAAAAATTAATGCCGGATTAGTTTTTAGTTTTACAATTTCAACTCTATCAGGCAATTTTAAAAAATGTTATATTAGCATTTAGAAATAACAAAAAAACTTGCAAGTATGAGTTTAATCCTTAAAGAAGTATCATCTAAAAAAGAATTAAAATATTTTATTTCATTTCCTTATCATTTGTATAAAGACAATAAATTCTTTATTCCGCCGTTACGATTTGACGAAATGAAAACATTAAACAAAGAAGTAAATCCTGCATTTGATTTTTGTGAATCAAAGTACTGGCTGGTTTACAAAGATGATTGTATTGTTGGCAGAGTTGCAGGAATTATTAATTCAAAGTTCAATGATAAGTTTGACAAAAAAGAAGCACGTTTTGGCTGGATAGATTTTAAAGATGATGATTCAGTTTCAGCAATGTTGATTGATGCGGTTGAGAAATGGGCAGTTGAAAAAGGAATGACAAGCATTCACGGTCCACTTGGTTTTACTGATATGGATGGTGAGGGAATGTTGATTGAAGGTTATGAAGAAGTAAGTACACTGGGCAGCATTTACAATTATCCTTACTATCGAACTCATATTGAAAAACTTGGTTACTCAAAAGATACTGACTGGATAGAGTTTAGAGTTAATATTGTCAAATCCACACCTGAAAAGATTGCACGAATTGCACAGATAGCTTTGCAACGGAATAAACTTAGTGTGCCTTCATTTAAAAGTTCAAAAGAAATGCTTCCTTATGCCAGAGATATTTTTGTTATGATAAATGATACATACAAAGACCTTTTTGGTTTTGTGGAATTAACTGACAAACAAATTGATTTTTATGTAAAACAATATTTTTCATTTATTCGTCCGGAGTATGTTCCAATAATTCTTGATGAGCACAACAAGCTTGCGGCGTTTGGAATAACGATGCCATCTTTAAATAATGCTTTGCAAAAAATTAATGGTAAGCTTTTTCCATTTGGGTTTTTACACATTTTACGCGAAATGAAAAAAAGTAAATCATTGGATTTATATCTTACCGCAGTGCGAACCGACTTGCAGAATAAAGGTGTAAATGCTCTTTTAATAGATCAGATAAATAAGGTTTGTATTAAAAATGATATCAAGTTTGTTGAGACCAATCGTGAACTTGAATCAAATGAAAAGGTTCAGGCTCAATGGAAACTTTATGACGCACGGCAGCATAAGCGAAGACGCTGTTATAAAAAAATTCTAGGATAACAATCATTAATAAAATTAATTTTATCTATGAATGAATTTTTAATTATTCAAGATATTGTTGTAATTCTTCTGGTATCTCTGCCAATCATTTTTCTCTTTAAAAAAATCAATCTGCCAAGTATAGTTGGATTTTTAATTGCGGGAATGATAATTGGTCCTTATGGATTTGATCTCATCAAATCAGTAAACCAGATTGGCGTAATGGCTGAAATTGGTGTTATGCTTTTAATGTTTACTATCGGACTTGAG
>JBBQSH010000174.1:0-6734 GCA_038214015.1 Ignavibacteriales bacterium
TTATAGTTGAAGAATACATTGTTGGAAGAGAATTAAATTGTGCTGTGCTTGGTGATAAACCTCTTCCGATTTCTGAAATTGATTTTACCGGATTACCTGAGGGCTTGCCTAAGATTGTTACTTACGATGGCAAATGGATTGAAGGAAGTACATATTATAATTTTACAAAACCTGTTTGCCCGGCTAAAATTGATTCTGATACACAAAAGAAAGTTGAAGAGCTTGCAAAAAAAGCTTATAAAGCTTTGGGATGCAGAGATTATGCAAGAGTTGATGTGCGAGTATCCAAAGATGGAACGCCTTATGTGATTGAAATAAATCCTAACCCTGATGTATCAAGTGATTCCGGTTTTGCAAGAGCAGCCGCAGCATCAGGAAAATCTTACAGTGAACTTTTATTTACTATAACAAATTTTGCATTACAGCGAAAGTATGATGATACGAAGAATAAAGCAGTCTGACGAAGTAGAAATTGAAAATATGCTGACGAGGATTCCGAACTTTAATGAAGCAGAAATTAAAGTTGCAATGGAACTTGTTAATATTTCGGTTATGAATCCGGATCAGACAGATTATCATTTATACGTTTATGAAAATGATGGCAAGATTGTTGGTTATCATTGTACGGGTAAACGTCCTTTAACGGATGGTGTTTTTGATCTCTACTGGATTGCTTCCGATCCTGCTACCTCAGGCAAAGGAATCGGTAAACAACTTTTAGAACATGCTGAAGAGTTTGTAAGAAGTAATAACGGCAGATGGCTGCTGGCAGAAACTTCTTCAAAAGAAAGTTATGCTTCCACGCAAAACTTTTATCTTAGAAATAAGTACTCAATTATTTCAGAGATAAGAGATTTCTACTCAGTAGGTGACGACCTGCTGGTATTTGGAAAGTATTTCAACAATAAGAATCACTGAGGAAACGTTATGGAACTTTGGCAGCAAATGGTACGCGACAGTGTTCACACTGTTGATCAGCTTGTCGAAAAATTCGGGATCGACCGCAAAGTAGCGGAAGAGCTTGATGAATTTTTTCAGGCACGTATCAATCCATATTATTTAAGCTTAATTCGCCAGCCCGGCGATCCCATCTGGCGTCAATGTGTTCCGGATAAAGCTGAACTGGAAGATTTTGATGCAGCAGAAGATCCGCTGATGGAAGATGCAATGAGTCCTGTACCAAACATTACTCATCGTTATCCTGATCGCGCACTGTTTCTTGTTACAAGCCAATGCGGATTGTATTGCCGCTTCTGTACAAGAAAAAGAAAAGTGGGCGATTATGAAAAGATATCGATGAAAGGACTTGAAAGCGCTTTCAAATATCTTGAAGAGCATACGGAAATCCGTGATGTAATTCTTTCGGGTGGTGATCCTTTAATGTTAACGGATGCAATGCTGGAAAAAATTCTTCAACGCATAAGAGCAATTCCTCATATTGAAATAATTCGTCTTGGATCAAAAATGCCTTGTGTACTTCCTCATCGTATTACACCAAAGCTTGTTAATATGTTAAAAAAGTATCACCCGATTTATTGTAACACACATTTTAATCATCCGTGGGAAATTACTCCGGAAAGTTCTAAAGCCTGCCAGATGATGGCTGATGCCGGAATACCTATGGGTAACCAGATGGTTATTATGAAAGGTGTTAATGATGATCCTGCAGTTGTAAAAGAATTGATGCAGAAACTTCTAAAAATTAGAGTTCGCCCTTACTATATGTATATGGCTGATGAAACTAAAGGCGCAAATCATTTTAGGACTTCTATCGAAACAGGAATAAAGATTCTTGAAGGTTTACGCGGACACACAAGCGGACTTGCAATTCCTCATTTTGTAATTGATGCACCAGGTGGTGGCGGTAAGATTCCGATTTTACCTAACTACGTGCTTCATAAAGATGAAGAGAGAATAATTCTTAGAAACTTTCAGCATAAGGTTTACACTTATAAAAATTATGCTGATGCAAATAATCCAGAAGGGTTTGGAAGCAAGAGCAAGAGTAACGGTAAAAATGGCAAGAACGGAAGTAATGGAAATGGTAACGGTAAAGGAAAGAAAGAAGATCTTAAGCCGAGGAAGATTAAACTTCCCGAACTCGCGGAGATAGAGAATTAAATAAAAGCCTCGATGAAAGTCGAGGCTTTTTTGTTTTTATTAGCGGCTGCCGTTTATAAGAGACCTCACTCCCGAAATAAATTCGGGACAGGCTCTTAATCCCTCTCCTTATCAAGGAGAGGGAAGGAAAAGTAAATTTATTTTTGGGGTTTTACATTTTGTTTTAGTGATGTGACATATCGTTTTTTTAGTGTTGCATTCTGTTTTTATGATCTTACATTTCATTTTTGAGAGCTTACATTTTGTTTTTGCGATGTTACAAGACATTTTTGTCTAGTTACAATACGTTTTTTAAAGGTTACAAAACGTTTTTATAATCGTACACGCCATTTTTGTACAGTTACATCTTGTTTTTAGGGTCTTACATTTCATTTTTTAATGATTACAGAGTGTTTTTGTGATGTTACAAAACGTTTTTATTTGAAATTGAGAAATTTTGCACTAGAATGAATGATTTTAACATCCTGTGAACAAGGGGTTGGTAAGAGCCGAAGCAAAAGATAAAGAAAGCAAAGAATAAAAAAAGGACACGAGGTTGCTCGTGTCCTTTCTTTGAGAATTGTTATTTCATTATTTGTCCCCAAGGGATTTTATAATAAAGTGATTACATCACTTCATTAACAACATTTTTTTGCTTGATGTGAAGTCATTTACTTGCAAAGTATAAATGTAAACACCGCTTGGCAGATTTGCTGCGTTAAACTCTACTGCAAAGTTACCAGCTTCTTTTGTTTCATTAACAAGAGTTGCAACTTCGCTTCCCAAAATATCATAAACTTTTAAGTTAACTAACCCAGCGGCTTTAACAGCAAAATTTATAACTGTGCTTGGGTTAAATGGATTGGGATAATTAGTTGTTAAATCATATTCAGTTGGAATTTCACTAGTAACAGGATTAACAACTATTTTATCTGGTGCACCACCGAGGACGTGGGTTATAACAGGATATGAAGGAACCGATTCCTTGTTTTGAGTATCAACACAAGTGACTTTATACTGCACATCATGACCAGATTCGCATTGCTGTCCCTGCGGACAGTAATACTCAGTATAATCTTCATGAGAAGGTAATGTTGATATAGTTAAGAACTGACCATTTTTATAAATTTTATAATAACTCTTATCATCTTCTTGATTTGCTGACCAAGATAAAAGTGGATGATTGTTAGTGCTATGAGTAACTTGAAGATTCAATGGTCTTGATGGTGGAGCGCCTATTGCCTCAGTTTTAAAAACATCCGCATAAATAGCTGAGCCACTTTTTGATCTATAAACAATTGCCACATCAGATGATGTTGACATATTAAGTCTGTTTGAATTTGGGGCTGACCAAGGCCCAAAAACCTGGTTGTTTGAATTCATAAAATCACCAGCCTCAATTTGACTATTATATTGAGCCCAACAGCTTTGAGGTCTGCATCTAAAGTCAAGAGGATATTGATTACCAGTAACACCACAAGCCGTTGGTGAGATAGCACCTACTTCTTCGATATCTATTGGATTTTTTCCAACTAGCGACCAGCTTCCATTTGAAGCATAATGCGTAATTAAAAGTCCTCCACCTGGTATTCCGCCATCAAATCCAATGGGTTGACGATTTTCAATTAGAAAATACTCTTCTGGTGTGCTTGCATTTAATACAATTTTCCAAGCAGAATTGTAATCCTCAATATTTGGGAGTAGATAATTTGTTTTATTCGTACTAATAACTTCTGGAGTTAAATAATTTAGTTTAATTTTTTCGTAAGCAGACATTAAAACCGGGCGTGAGTGATGATTAATATCTGCGCCATAATTACCATAACCCATTAATAAATAGCCACCTGTTCCATTGCCATATTCTGGTGAACAAGGTTGCGAGCCAGGTCTATAATCACCAAGTCCAAGATAATGGCTAAATTCATGCACATGCACACCTACGCTGCCAAAACCATAATCACCGTCCCAAGCAGAATTACGTTCACCCATAATCCAATTATTGCCACCCTGGGAAGGCCATAAATTACCATTGCCCGTCGATCCACCCCATTGACCTGCAAATACAACACAAATAGCATTATAGCTGCTTACATTGAAGCCCGCAGCATTAGCATTATTTATTGCTTCAGTTATTAGTTGACTGCGAGTAATTGATACACTATTGTAAGTTGATCTATACCAATTTGGTTTTCCATTAGCATCCACTGTATTTAATATTGCACCATATATATAAACACTGCCGTAAGAAACTTTTTTGAAATAGTCATTAAAACTACCATAAACTGGTGTACCATCAGGCGATGTTGTATTATAAATATTTTCTGAAAAAAATAAATTCTGAAAATGATTCATTGTATATCTTTTTGCCCAACTGGAATTATTTGGGTTGTTAATCGAAGGGTCGATTAAATTATTTGGGTCAGAAGGATTTATTCTGGTTGCAATTCTATCAGGAAAATCAACCAAAATTACTCCAACACTTTTCGGAGTTACTGTTTTAATTGTAATACTATTAAGAAAATTAGTTCTTTGAACTTGAGCATCATCAATTACTGATTTCGAATAGTTAATATCTTCAACCATACATTCCATTGCTCCCTCATCTTCAATACCAACACGATATTGAGTTGGATATAATTTCCCGTCTGTCCCTTGTGTAGCATAATACCACCAACCATTCGCTGAACATATTATTGTGTAATCATCTAGAGTTTTAAATCGTTGTAAAAATTCATCACCTTCACCTCTGGCAGTAAACGTATATCCGTTCGGCTGCCTTAGATTAACGTACTCAGGAACATTTGTTGCCTGAATAATTGTGCCAAACAAAAAAATAATTAAGGTTAGAACTAGTTTATTTATTAATCCAGTGTTTTGTTGTAACACCGTTTGACTACTTCTATTTATTCTTGTGAACATAAAAACCTCCCATATATAAGTTTATTTAAGTAACAATAATTTTAATGTTTGAACATCTTTCTGTTCATTATTCTCGATAAATATTAAACATAAATAGAAACCACTGGCTACATTTGATTGGTAATCATCTTGTCCATTCCATAAATAGGTATGCCGACCTGCAGAAAATTCATTTTGATTTACCAATGTTTTTATTTTTTGACCTAAGGCATTGTAAATGTAAATGGTTAAAAATGAATTACGCTTTAATTCGCACTGTATTGATGTTGTATTGTTAAAGGGATTTGGAAAGCAACTTGATTCTGGAATGTTTGTAATCCTTACATTTTTTTCAACTGAAGATATAATATCGGTATACTCAAATAAACCATATGTTATATTCAATCCGTATATAGTCGGGTTTTTCAAATTGTTAATTGCTAAATCTCCCCAACCACTATAAATGGTATCTAATTTATTCCATGTCTCTCCATAATTTGTGCTTTTGAGATTTTCGGAATTATAAATTAAACTATCATCCAAAAGATTAAATAAATATTTAGTTGATCCAAAACTCCCAATTGTTTTATACCAAGTCCCTCCAAAATCAGTGGATTTATAAGTCGCCCAGTCGTATGTAGTTCCAGCAAATGCAATATTCGGTAAATGTGGGTGAAAATTGAGTCCGGGTATAAATCCCTCTACTGTAGTTGAATCCCAATTCACTCCTCCATTTGTACTCCTGTATAAACCCGTATTAGTTCCAAGCAATAATGTATCTGGGCAGTCTGGATTTACTTCAATAGGTCCTGCTTGAAAGTACTCTTCGCTTGGTAAACCTATACTTGCATCATTCCAGGTTAGTCCAGCATCAGTAGTTTTAAATACTGCACCATAAGGGATAGATTTAGTAACATACATTATGTTAGGATTATTAGAATTTATTCCAAGTCTTACAAGTGGTCCAAAAGAAGCAAAGATTATTTGCCAGGTTAAACCTGCATTTGTACTTCTATAAAGTGCTCCATATATCATATAAAGGATTTTGTGGTTTGTGGGATGGATGAACAATCTTAAACCACTGCTTAATACATCTGATACAGAGTATAGAGTATCCCAATTTAATCCTCCATCAACACTTCTATAAATACCACCATTACTTTGGTACAAAGGATTTCTAGAAGCATATAGTGTGTCGTTCAACCAAGTAATGTTATTTAGCCTTATAGTATTTACTTGAGTCCAAAAACCTTCTCCTCTTTCAGAATTAATTGCTTGAGCATTCAAAAAAGAATTTAGAATAAATATTAGTGCGGTATATTTTTTTAACAATTTCATTTTACAATTCCCTGATTAAATGTTAATTGAAGTTTTTTGCTTAAGCTATGTAAAACCTGTTGGGTAAAACTTAATATTAAAAATGGAGTACCCAAAGTTAGTTAAGCAGGTACGATTTTGTAGGAAAAATAAAACTTGAAAAGTTTCATCCGGTAGAGTTATAAATAGGTATAAAAATATCATCGCCATTATTTACTCCCCGGTAAATAAATAAAAATGGGGGGGGTAAACAATCGTGCCAAAATATATTTAGGAACAAATAAAGAAAACCAAAACAAATAATTCTTAAGTACCTGCACCGGGAACATAAATCCTCCAAATACTCACTACAAACGAAATGATAATATTCATTAAAGTCAAATTAAATTTAGTTTTTAATGCTTGCCAATCACCAAATA
>JBBQSH010000175.1:0-6725 GCA_038214015.1 Ignavibacteriales bacterium
TTTCATATTAATTAATCCAAATCCTGAGTTTGTATAACTTACTTCAGATTTTTTCAAGCCGCAACCATTATCTGTTACCATCGTCCTCATTAGATTATCATCCTTAGTCAGTATCACTCCAAATTCAGTTGCCCCAGAGTGCTTTACAATATTACTTACCGCTTCTTGAATTACTCTATAGAAAAACAATTCGACTTTTTTGTTAAGCCTTGAATTTAATCCAATTACCTTTATGCTTCCGTTAATTCCGCTTTCTTTAATAACATTGTTACACAAGGATTTAAGTGCAGGTTCAAGTCCAAGCTCATCAAGTATTCTGGGTTTTAGATCATAAATGATCCTTCTAAGCTCTTGTGTAACAGTTTCAACCTGAGAACTAATCATATCAACTAGCTCAATTGAATTCTGTTTAGATAATTTTCTTATTCCCATCCGTACAAGATATAAATCCTGTATTATCCCATCGTGTAGTTCGTTTGCAATTCGAAATCTTTCTTCATCAAGCTGGTGCTGAAGGTAATTTGTTAGCTGTTTTAATTTTGTCTCAAGGTCCTTAATTACAGAAATATCTCTAAGATATAATTGAGCAATTCTTAGTGCAGAGTTCCCTTGCATCACCACATTATAATGAACTCCATTAAAGTCAAATGGAAATGTATATCTTGAGTTTGCACCAATTAATGCGACGAGTTTTTGTGGTTCGATAATGCTAAATTTATCAAAAATTATATCTCCCGGGGCAATCTCTAATAAATCTGAAGCTGATTGATTGTTGAAATTTACTTTTCCCTCTGAATCAATTCTTATAACAGGATCTGGATCAAGCTCAGCAAACAAAGCCATCATTCTGCTGTTCTTATATTCAATTTCTTTTTTTTCCAGGGTATGCTTTTGTTCGAGTGGTTTTATCAGGTATCGATTGATAAAAAATAAAACTAAAACAATAATTATGATAAAAAAGAAAATAAGTAAAAGTGGATTTGACCAACTGCTCAGTATCTCAATGAATTGTGAAGTGATGTTATCGGATAATAGAATCATTTTACTTTTGTTTGATATATCTGATAAAGCTCCTCACAGAGATGCGTGACTTGAGTTTTGGACGATTCCTGATCTTTACTAAAGTAATTATCAATTGTTGAGTAGATTTCCTTTTCGGATAACTCAGGCACGGATTCCTTTAATTTTTTTTGAAAATAGTACTTATCCTGATACTCTCCGAGATTAAAAGCATTAATCAGGATGGTCTCATCAACAATATCACGAAACTGTTTGTGATTTAACATTTTATTTTTATTTATTGTTTAAACATATAAAAAATAATTCTCAGCGTCATCAGTACCTATACTGATAATTTATACAAAATTGAGTCTAAGTAATAATTTTGTAAGTAAAATAAACCCTGATTAAGATCTCAGGGTTTAATTTATAGTAATTTTCAGATTTACTTTAATAAGACGAATTTTTTCGAATCAAAAAAGTTTCCAGAGTGTATCATATAAATATAAATACCTGATGGCAGCTGAGAGGCATCAAATAAAATTGAGTAATTTCCTGCTGCTTTTTCTTCATTTACTAGTTCAGCTACCTGCTGCCCAATTAAATCAAATACTTTAATGCTAACCTGACCAGATTCCTTTATACTATATTTAATATTAGTAGTGGGGTTAAAAGGATTTGGAAAGTTAGACAGTGAATTTTCAAGTTTTATTTCTGAAACTAATGTTGAATCAGAAGTCTTTGGCATTAACACTCCAAATACTGCTAACCAATTTGGATCAGAATACGTGTTTTCAGTTGAATAATATGGTCTAACATCGTAATACAATAAATCATTGGAATAGTTTCTTGTTAAATTATATTCACCATCTACATAGCTTGTTGTACCTCTGTTTACTGTGGCAATTATTTGAGGATCGCTCATAACTCCGTTGTGTTTAACTCTTCTCCAGATTTGATATTGTGTTACATTTGTATTTGGGTGCTCACTCCAGTATAAAACAATTGGCTGATTATAAACAGTACCTGTATGAAGAGCCCTGTTTGTAGTAAGAGGTTTGCCGGTATAGTATGCAGTATAAGTTTGAGTGCTGTTAGGATTAAATGTTTTTGTTACTGTTGTGCTTCCATCATTCCATTGTTGAAAGCTATAACCGATGCCATTAATGACCTGGTAAACAGCAGTTGCAGAAATTGGGTTTAATTCTACAACATCAAATTGAATAGTTGGAGAATTATACTGAGTGCTATTAACTTTTATAACACCGCCATTACTGCCACCAACAAAACTGTTCTGGAAATTGGGTTTGCAGATTTTTCTTAAATTAGCCTCAAATATAGCAAGATTATGATCTTGTGTAACCGCAAGTGGAAACGATTGATTCGGATAGATATTGTCACCGTTTCTCTCCCAAATGCTTGGATTTGTGGTTCCGTTGTGCCAAGTCATATTATAACCTGCATTACTTGTTTGTGGAGAAATCGCAGTAAAGGTAACACTTTGACCGGAATTTATCTCAAAGGAATAGGGTGCCGTCGGTGTGCCACGACCACTTACTGCAACTAACCCGTGTGTAACTCCACTTACATCCGTAAAGTTATTATCTACTGTAATTTGGGGTGGGTGTACAATTTGTATTGTATTAGTGGTTGAGGATTGATCTATATCAAGATATGCATCATATTTAACTTCAAAACTCTTAGCATTAACCTGGATAGTATGAGTGCCCTGGCTCAAATAAATATTTAAAGAACTAGAATGTGTTAAACCGTAATAGGTGAAAAATGCTGGCTGTTGAGGGTCACGATAATAGCTTACAACGTTCCCATCTACCAAAACCCAGACCTCAAAACCGGTCCACGCACCTTGCCACCAGCAAGATTCAAGATTACTTATGGAATAGGAAATATTAATTGTTTTTCCATATCCACTTAATCCACCTTCAATCACTGATCCGTTTGCTGGCGATAATGAAATTTGTGGAACTCCATCCGCGAGAACTGGGTTAGATAGAAAAAAAATTACGCTAATAATAAAACTTAAAATAAAATACTTTCTCATTTTCGATTCCCTTTTGATTAATTATAAAAATTTTCAATTAAAATCTGCAGAATCTTCTTTGATGATGATTTTTCCTCCTTTACAATTGATATTATTTTGCTAACTTTAAAAACAGAATAGCCCTGTTTTATAAAAGTAAAACATAGGTAGCAAGCCTGATGGACTATTCACTTAAGAGAGATGATGCGCTAACATCATCTCTCATTATTAATTATAAATCTTTGTTTTGCTTATCCTCCATTATTCTATTTTCCCATGATAGCTCATACTTAATCCAGTTTGAGACTCATATACTTGAAAGAAAACCTCTTTTTCAAATAGAGCAACACCGAATATTTGCGTTCTTGGTGTTACGGTAAAATAAAACAAATATTGAATATCACTTCCGTTATAGTGAGCGAGACCATCTGTCATTAAAAGAAAAATGTCTTTGGAACCTTTACCCCAGATACGCTGATAAAATTTTGGATTATTTACTTTTAAAAATGATTGAAACTGCCCGTTTACTCTTCTTGCAATTTGATTTCCAAGAACAAAATAGACCTCGTTATTTATAAGACGAATCTCCGCCTGTAAGCCACCAGTCCAGATACTACTGTAAATCTTTTTAAAATTCGATTGGTCATATTCATAAATAATAGAACTATCTAGATCTATCCCCCCGCCTAACTTATAAGTAAGTATATATGTTTTATTGTCTTTTACATTTTTATATACCTTTGAAACTACTCCGTTGATTGCCCTTGTGTCTAACATTGACCATTTATTGTTGTAGTAATGTGCAATAACACTGTTATTAAATGCTCCAATTATGGTATCCGGCAAGCCCCCGAAAACATAAAAGTCATTAGGTGAGATTCCCCAAATATCGTTAAATGCAAAATTCGTTTGCCCATCTTTGGATAACGCAGCAAACAAAGTCCAGATATTTCCATTATATCTCCATATTCTCCCATTTTCAGCACTAACGAACAAGTTATTCTTATCAAATCCAAATAATCCTTTTGGGTTAACTATGCCGTCAACTCCAAATGTAAGCCATCGGTAACCATCAAAATTACCAATAGATTTATCCCAATCCCCGGATCCTGTTGCCCATAAATCGACCGGAGAACTGCCCCACATTCTATAATAGGCACTACTGTTAATCGTATCCACAGTCCAGGAATAATCACGTCTTCCGGGTTTAAGTTCATCAGGTTCAGTAGTGTTACAGGAGTAAAATAAAAACTCAACTGTTAATAGTAAAAGTATTTTATAAAAGTGTCTCATATTATATCCCAATTGTTTATTGCATTTTTCTATCATTATTTGATTTTATAAGGTCTGAAAGTGCACGGTAAAAGAATATTCATCAGAATTAAAATTTTCTAATTCAAAACTACGGGTTGTTTTAATAAAAAGAATCCGTACTTGTACTGAATTTTATCAAATTTGGTGTGAGGAGTTATCACAAAGTAATTTCTTTGATAGTACTTTCTCCCCAAGATAGTACTTATACCATAGTATTTTCTGCAAAATTATCGCAAATAATAATGCTCTTCCAGTCAGCTAATAAAAAGGATTGTTTATTGCAAAAATAGAATGATAGCTCTTACAAGCATCGTACTTCCAACATTAGTTTATTCAAATAATCAGTATAAGTACGTATATACTTTTATCTTTTAGTTTATGACATTCGCAGTGTCGAACAAGAAAGTTAATTAAAATGATAGAAAGACAAATTACTAATACTAAAAAAAATTATCATTATCATTTTCGTTAATAATAAATAGTCAGAATTGAAATGTATACCATAAACTTCTGCACTATAATTAAATTTAGTTGTAATTTGAATAAAAACTTTCGATATAATGCACTTTGCTCTGTCAAATATGAGCAGTTTATATTTATTCTAAATAGCTTTCCAACTGGTTTTATATAACTTAATTAGAAATCAAAAATAAAATTATTAACCAAGGAATTGTAAAATGAAAACGACATTAATGTGTTTTTTATACATTAACATATTTATAATAAATCTGTACTCTCAACAGCCAAACTTTCTACCTTTGAACATTGGTAATGAATACCAAATGTATGATGGATATGAATATCAGTTTGGTATAATAGAAAGAGATACAGTCTATCCAAATGGTAAAACATACTATCACTTACCTTCGCCATTTGTTTTTCAGGACTGTAGAATTGATTCTGCGGGTAATGTTCTATCTGTTTCAAAACCGTTTTTTATTGGACTTACATCATCGCCAGAAGAATACATGCTATTTAAAGCCGACGCTGTTTTAGATGAAATATGGCCAATTGCATGGGATTTTGATCCAGTGATTGATACAGGTTATGGGAAATGCATATATGTTGATAGTGGATTTATATTTGGAAAAAACAGGTTGATTAAAGGGGTACTGATATTTGATGCCTCGTATTACTACTATTATTTTTGGCTGGCAGAAGGTCTCGGATTGGTTCGTGATCAATTTGATGACGGAACTGTATCAGTTCTAAACTATGCAAAAATAGATGGAAAGATTTATGGAACTTTAGTTTCAGTGGAGGATGAATTTCCATCGGGCCCTGAAGAATTTAGTATATCACAAAACTTCCCAAATCCATTTAATAGTACTACCAACATTTTTATAAGTTTACCAAATCAATTAACTGATGATTGGATAAAATTTTCTGTTTACAATATTCTTGGATCAAAAATTTATGAGCAAAATTATATAGCTTCTAAATTTTCTATTATAACATTTAATACAGATGAACTAAATCTTAGTAGCGGAACATATTTTTATTCTGTCGCTTATGCCTCCCAAATTGTAACTAAGAAATTTTTATTACTTAAATAAGGGCTTTTAAAATGAAAAAATTCGTTTTGTTATTTTTTATTATTAGTTCTATTATGTTCTCACAACAGCATTATGAATGTGGTATGACTGAAAGTTATACTGAAAGCTATCCAAAAGGATATCAACTAAATTCACCTCAAATTGGTGGTCAATCAGCACCCGCTAAAACGTTAAATGGTTCTTATGTTAGAATATTTTGTGTATTTGCTCAATTTTCCGGTGATACAAAGGATCCAAATGATGTAAATTGGCAAGTGAATCAAATGCCTACCTGGGCAAATACATTTATTGGAACAAACATCAATCAAGCACCTTATCCAGTTAATACATTAAGTAATTACTTTCATCAGATGTCAAACGGTACTAATCATATCATTGGATATGTATATCCAACTTTAGTAACAATTAATGCCCCAAGTACCCAATATTATGGTACAAGTAATTTAGCGGTACTTCAGGCAGTAGATCAGAATATTAATTTTAATAACTTCGATCAATGGAATATGATGTCAAGTTATCAACAGACTTTTAATCAAACCGATAATTATGTTGATGCTGTATATATAATTTGGAGAAATATTGATTATAAAAGTTGGGGTGGAATTGCAGATTTAGGTGTTACTTATACCACAAATGATGGAGTAATTGTCGATAATAGAATTCCAACAATCAGCATGACATTAGATATTGGTGGTAAAAGCGATTATACTTTCGAAAATAAATTAGGATTGTTAGCCCACGAATATGGACATTATCTATATGGTGCTTATCACAATTTTGAACTTGCCGCTTGTTCTGGTACAGCTCAAAGAGGA
>JBBQSH010000176.1:0-6718 GCA_038214015.1 Ignavibacteriales bacterium
TATCTCATCTGTACTAACTGCATTATCAAATCCACCCGGTTGATAATCTGATTCCCATTGTAAAGGTCTGGATGGCACTTTTAATGCACTAAAAATTTCCTCATAAAATCCATCATTACCCAAAAGCAATTCATTAATCTCTCGTAAAAACATTCCTGATTCTGCACCCTGAATTATTCTATGATCATAAGTGCTTGAAATGTTCATTACTTTACTGATTCCAAGAGAAGAAATTGTAGCGGATGACATTGCCTGGTACTCGGCATTGTATTGAATCGCTCCGGTTGCAATGATAGCACCTTGTCCAATCATCAAACGAGGGATTGACGAAACTGTACCGATTGTTCCAGGATTTGTAAGTGTTACAGTTGTGCTTAAAAATTCTGCCGGATCAATCGTTCCTTTTCTTGATCGAACCACAATATCTTCATAAGCTTTCCAGAACTCTCTAAAGTTCAATTTGTTTGCTGATTTGATGTTCGGGACAAGAAGTGAACGGCTACCATCTTTTCGTTCAATGTCTATCGCTAAACCAAGATTAACATTTTTTCGCATGATGATATTCGGTTTACCATCAATAATTGTAAATCCATTATTCATAGATGGAATTTTGGAAATACCTTTGAGAATAGCCCAGCTAATTAAATGCGTAAATGAAATTTTACCTTCATTCTTTCTTTGTAAATGCTGGTTAATGATTATTCTATTTTCTTCAAGAAGTTTTACTGCGATTGTCCTTTGGGATGTTGCAACCGGAATTGTTAAACTGATATTCATATTGTCAAGAATTCGCTGTGCGCTGCCGACTATTACTTTTACTTCATCATCTTTGCCGGGTATCGGCATTTGAATATTTTTTGGAAGAGTTAAAAATCCTGCACTATTAGTGGTCTTTTCTCCATTTGGCTTATTCTTGGTCTCAACATTCCCAAAAAAGTTTTTCCATTGATCGGAAACCTCATCAGGCTTTTGTTCATATTGTTTGTAGAGCGATTCAACAAACCAGGTGTTTGCACCAAATTTTTCTAATTCTTCTTTTTGTTTCTTAGTTAGTTTTTCGGGTTTCATTTTTATTTATGCGAATTTTTGTTTACAATTTCTAATAAGTTTATTTTTCAATCGCTTAGTTTTGATACAAATCAATTTTAATCTAATTCGATCGGATTTGGTTCCGAAAATATAAGACTTTATTACAAAAAAACTATGCAAGAAAACAATGAATTAAAACACTTGCGCCTTAACTATGAGCAAGATCAATTGATTGAATCAAATATAGGAAGCAATCCATTCATTCAATTCAGGTTTTGGTTTGATTTAGTGTTAAAATCTGAAATAAGCGAACCTAATGCAATGACTATTGCTACTGCATCCAAAAATGGAATGCCATCCGCAAGAATGGTTTTGCTTAAGGGATTTGATGAAACAGGTTTTACTTTCTTTACGAACTACACAAGCAGAAAAGGGAAAGAACTTTTAGAAAATCCATTTGCTTCGTTACTCTTTTGGTGGAAAGAATTTGAAAAACAAGTTAGGATTGAAGGGAAGATTGAAAAGATCAGCAGAAAAGAATCAGAAGAATATTTTAATCTGCGTCCTTTAAAAAGTAGGTACGGCGCATTGGCATCAAACCAAAGTGGAGTGGTTGAGAGTAGGGAAGTTCTCGAAAAGAAATTTGCAGATTTAGAAAAACAATTTGGTGAAAATCCACCAACACCTGAGAATTGGGGCGGGTATAAACTCATTCCAGATAAGTTTGAGTTTTGGCAGGGAAGACGCGATAGATTGCACGATAGAATTTGTTATGAAAAAGTTAAGGATGAATGGAAGATATATAGGTTACAACCTTGAGATAGTTCTGATTATCGAAGTAATCTTTCTTCAAGGATTTTGCTAATATCTCTTCTGCCATCAAGAATATAATGAATAAAAACATCCTGTT
Source organism: Ignavibacteriales bacterium (assembly GCA_038214015.1). Classification (GTDB taxonomy): domain Bacteria; phylum Bacteroidota; class Ignavibacteria; order Ignavibacteriales; family Ignavibacteriaceae; genus IGN3. The sequence continues at coordinate 1,940 of JBBQSH010000176.1, forward strand.
TGTGAACTTGATAGATGATGCGATAAGGTTTAAAATGTATTTCCAGGAAATCTGAAGTGTTAAAATTTACTAATTCTGAAAGCGAATGACCGCGAAAAGGGAATATTTCAAGCTCTAAACATTTTGTTTGCAAGTTCTGCTTTAAATAATCAGCGTTTATTTCACAATCATTTTCAAAAACATAGGTGTAAATTTCTAATAGATCCTTTTCAGCTGACTCTACAAAATTAACTTTGTAATTCATTCTTTTGCTTTTTGAATTCTTTTATCTTTTTATCTAAATCTTTAAAGGCTTTCCTGATTGGTTTAACCTTTCCTTCCTTGATTGATTTTGTACTTAGTGCAAGTAGTTTAAGCATTGCTAATGTTTCCTGTTGTTTCTCATAAACTTTTACATCCTGTAAAATAGCTTTTGCTTCTCCATTATGAGTGATTAGAATTGTTTTGTAGTTCTCAGACACATCACGGATAACTTCTGAAGCATGAGTTTTTAAATAGCTGATTGATTTTACTGATTCGCTTAGTTTCATTTTCTTCCTTTTAATCTTTGACCAGAATATAGACCTTTAATAGGTCTAAGTCAATTTAGTTAAAATCAATTAATTATACACGTTACACAGAGGTCGTCGAACAATTATTAAAATCGTAGAACAGACTTAAGTCTGTTTTACGGATTTAGAGCAAAATTAGTTTTGTGTTTAATGAGAGTTAATAATCAAAACCTAAACTTCGTTTTAATAAAATCTGAATTGGAAATTATTGTTCTTATTGTAATTGCAGTTATAATAATTATCCCACCGATGATCGCATAGAATGATGGAACTTCTCCATATCCAATAAAAACCCAAATTGGATTTAACACTGGCTCAAACATAGAAATGATTGAAGCCTCAACTGCAATAATTCTTTTTAATCCATAACTAAACAATGCGTAAGCAAAAGCTATCTGAAAAACACCGAGAAAACTTACCATCGCAAAATCTTGTAATGAAATTGAATTCATATCAGTAATAAATGGAATGCAGAATAGTGCAACGAGAACATTACCGTAAAAAATAGATGATTCACCGTATTGCGGATCATTTTTTTTCATTCCCAGAAAGAATGTTGCAAATGCAATTCCCGCTAACAATGCTGCTATATTTCCTTTAATATCGCCTGGAGTAAGATCACCCATAAAAAATAAAATCATTCCTAAAAAACAAACTACGATTGTAACAATGTTTATTCTTTTCCACTTTGTTTTTGTGAGCAGAGGTTCAAATATCAAAACGTAAATTGGTGCAGTTGATTGAAGAAAGATTGCATTGGCTGCCGTTGTAGTTTTTGTTGCAATAACAAATAGTATCAGAACCGCAGAGTAAGCAAAAGCATTAAGCAGTGCTAATGGATTTAATCTTAATACTCGTTTCCTAAATAAAATTGCAAACACAACTGCAGCAATTGCACAGCGAAAAAATGAAAGCTCCATTGAGTTGAGTGAGATAAGTTTTATGAAAAGCCCACCTGAGCTCCATAGAATAGCAGTGATGAAAACAGCTATGATGCCCTTGTTATGTTCAGATAAATTGTTCATTGCTAAAATATATTTAGTAAAAATTCGCGTAATTGCTGGCTAAATTTTGCCACGAATTACACAAATTTAATACGAATTTTACTCGAACTATAACTAAATTGTAGAAAAATTTTTAAAGTTTTAGTGTAATGGAAGAAAACTCAAATATTATAGAAGCTGTTTATCAATTATTTGACAATGCTAAAAAACAATATGGTGATGCTATTGAAAACTATTGGTTTAATGATAGTGAAACCTGTCCGGCTTGTACAAAGAAAATAGATACATTTCAGTTTGGAAAAAAATCGGCAATTTCGTTAAACGCATTTATTTATCGGGATATGAATACTTTGATTGCATACTTTCTTTGTAGTCGATGTGCAAAAGAAATTTTCAAAAAAAGCAAACAATCTAAAATGATATATACAAATCTTGAAGAAAATTTAAAGAATGCTTATACTGGATTTATTAAACACTCTGCTTCATAATAAAAGAATTGTTGAAATAATTTGTTAAACGGATTTAACTTGAAATACTTCTACGACCCGCCCGTAATCTTAAAAATAATCTTTAGTGATTTTAGTTGGAATACTTCTGACGGAAAAGTTCTCTTGACCTTTGATGATGGTCCAAATCCCGGAACAACAGAAATAATTCTTAAAAAGCTTTCTGAAGAAAAAATAAAGGCTTTGTTTTTTTGTGTTGGTGATAATGTTCAAAAGTATCCTGAATTAGTAAAACAAATTAAAGATGCTGGTCATGCTTTTGGCAATCATACATTTAATCATAAAATATTAAATCAGATTTCTGCTGAAGAAAAAGACTATCAGATATCTTCAGTTAACAAAATCTTTAAAGAGCAATTTGATATCACACTTAAATATTTCCGTCCATCGCACGGAAGATTCCAATTATCAACTTCATCGCTAATGAAAAAACATCAGTTAAAAAATATAATGTGGTCACTACTCACATGCGATTATAAAAATGATTTATCAATCGTTAAATTTGCCATCGAAAAATATTTAAAACATAACTCAATTATTGTTTTGCACGATAGCAACAAATCAAAAAATATTATTACAGATTCAATCAGTTTTATTGCTGATGAACTTAGAAAAAGAAATTATCAGTTTGGAGGCGCTGACGAATGTTTGAACTGATTTTTCTTTTTATAATGGTTGGATATTTTTTTCAATCCTTCATTTTTATTGTTGGTGCAAGAAAAAAGTTTCCAAGAATTTCTGATGATAAACTGCCAACTGCAACAATCATCGTTGCCGCAAGAAATGAAGAAGAGAAGATTCTTCGCACACTTAAATCGCTCGATAAGCTGGAATATCCTGTAGGCAAACTTCAAATCATGATTGTAGATGATCAATCAACTGATTCAACAGGAAAAATTGTTGATGATTTTATTATTGGTAAATCAAGATTCCAAAAAATTACAACCGAAGAAAATCATACAAAACTTATTGGAAAAATGCGTGCGCTTGCTTACGCAATAAAAGAAGCCACCGGAGAAATTATTTTAACCACCGATGCCGATTGCGAAGTTAAACCACTTTGGGTTAAAACGATTTGTTCACATTACAAAGAAGATGTTGCTTTGGTAAGTGGAGTTACAACTCAGACTTCTGAAAAATGGTTTCATGGAATGCAGGCAATTGATTTTGTTTATCTGCTTACTGCTGGCGCTGGTACAACAAATCTAAATGTTCCCATTTCCTGTATCGGAAATAATATGTCCTTCAGAAAATCTGCATACGATGAAGTTGGAGGATATGAAAAACTTCCTCACAGCGTTACTGAAGATTTTACTTTGATGAATGCGATTTACAATCTTAAAAAGTATAAAGTAATTTTTCCTGTGGAATCAGACTCGCTAATTACTTCAATTCCATGCCGTTCACTAAAAAGTTTAGTAAGTCAAAAAAAACGATGGGGAGTTGGCGGACTTGGAGTTCCATTCCGGGGATTTATAATTATGTTTTGGGGATTTACAGCAAACTTGTTCGTTTTATTAACACCTTTCTTTTTCTCATCTGCGTGGTTAACTTTGGTTGTGTTTAAAGTAGCTTTGGATTTTTTTCTATTGTATCCTGTTCACGTTAGACTTGGTATAGTAAAAAATCTAAAATACTTCTTCCACTTTGAAGTTTACTATTTAATTTATGTAATACTTCTTCCGTTTATTGTTTTACCAAATAAAAAAGTGATCTGGAAGGGTCGAGAATATTAATGCTTCTTCTCTGCAATTATTATCTTACATACAGATGCAATGCTTATTGTGAGTTCTGCCATTTTGGTGATCATACAAATTTTAAAGATACTCCTTATGCAAGCTTAGAAGATTTTAAAAACAATGTGGCTCAACTTGCAGAGCTTGGTGTTAAGTTTATTGATCTTACCGGCGGCGAACCTTTGCTTCATAAAGATGTTGCAGAAATGGCAAAGTTTGCACACGATTTGAAGATGCAAACAAGTATCACAAGTAATGGATTGTTGTATCATAAGTTTGCGGAAAAACTTGCTGGGAATGTTAACCTTTTACATTTCTCTTTAGATTCACCTGATGAAGAGGAACATAATAAAATCAGAAAAGTGGATTGTTACAATTCAGTTTTCAAAAGTATTGAGATTGCAAAATCGCTTGCTGAATTTCCGGATATCACTTTTACTGTTACAAATGATACTTATAAAAAACTTCCGAGAATGCACGAGATTGCTCAACAGCACGATTTAGTTCTTTTGGTAAATCCTGTTTTTTCCTATTTCGGAAATCCCGGCTTAAGCGATGAAGCAACTGATTATGTGGATCAATACTGTGATGGAAAGATGGACATTTATCTTAACAAAGGATTTATGAAGTTAAGAAAAGATGGCGGCAATGATATTAAAAATCCTAGTTGTAAAGCTGTTTCCCGTGTTATTGTAATTTCTCCAACTAATGAAATAATTTTACCTTGTTATCATTTTGCAAATGATAAAATTCCAATTGATAAACCGATTAAAGAAATTCGTCAATCAGAAAAGTTAAAACATTTTATGAAGATGGAAGGCAGATTTAATTTTTGCCAGGGCTGCACAGTTAATTGTTACTTTGAACCATCATTTGCTTTCCCTACAAACTTATATGCGATTTCAAGTTTAACATCAAAGTTTAAGTACAGCTATAACAAGCTTATTAAACAAAAAATTAAAAAGAAATTTATTCAAACATC
>JBBQSH010000177.1:0-6674 GCA_038214015.1 Ignavibacteriales bacterium
GGTTAACTTTTTCGTTTTAGTCCAGAGTCCGGCATTGTTAATCAGTACATCAAGCTTGTTCTCGTCTTGTTTAAATGATTCAACGAACTTTTGAATTGAATCTATCGAAGCAAGGTCAAGATGTTTGACAAAAACATTGGTATTACCTGTTTCTTTTACAATTTCATCTTTTACCTCATTTGCAGAATCGAGTGATCTACAAGCCATATAAACTTTGGCTCCAAGTTTTGCAATTTCTTTTGCTGTTTCTTTCCCGATTCCTTTATTAGCGCCTGTTATTATTACTGTTTTATCTTTCATTTTTTCCTAATTTTCATTCATTATTGTATTTTAAAAACAATAACAAAGTGTAATTCGTTCCTTTGAGTTAAACGGCAATTGAATCAGAATAAAAAAGCCGTGATACTACTACCACGGCTCAAACATTAAACATCTAGAACGAAATCATTTGTTACCGAATAACCCACCAAGCATTTCCATTCCTTTACTCATTAAATCACCTTCAGGAACTTTACCATCAGGTGTTAATTTATCAACTGCTTGAGGAAGTAAATTTGATAATTGTGATGTTACTTCATTGGTACTTATTCCAAGTTTTGATGCAATGTTTTTAATTTTATCATCACCCAAAACACTTTTAATTTGATCAGGAGAAACCGGAAGATTTTTTCCTGTTCCAACCCATGAGCCTATAACATCTCCTAAGCCTTTTGAAGTAAACTGACTGATTAAACCAGTTAATCCGCCCTTTTGTCCGCCAACCAAATTCATTACTGATGACATAAGATCATCTTTTTTATCTCCGCCGCCAAGCGCAGATTGAATTTTGTTTAGAATATCCATTTTGTTTTGCTTCGTATTTTTTGATAAAAGTTAAGTTTTAGATATAAAGAATCAATCTCAGAAGGTTTATAACTTAATATTAAATTTAAATTAATGACGATCATCTGACTTTTTTTTCTTCTCATCAATAATTTTGTTCAGTCTCATAAGCGATATCAATGTAATTATTATCCCAACAATTAAAGACCCAATAATTCCAATATCTTGATTCATCCATGATATTCTATCAAAAATCATCCAGAGACTCCTAAATATTACCACAGAAGTAAAAACAAGAAGGAATTCATAAATAATAATTTTATATAATCTCATGATTCACCTTTACGTTAATCCATTTACAGATCGCCGCTTAACTATGAGTTGGATTAAAAATCAAACAAATCGCCAAGAAATGATTTTCTTTTATTCTTATTATATCCTTGTGATTTGTACTTATCATCATCATCATCTCTATAATTAGTATTAGTGTTTCTTTCTTTAAGCCTGAAATTATCTTCAGCATTTGCCGATTTTTCAACAATCTTATCAAGTTCACCTCTATCTATCCATATCCCTCTGCATTTGGGACAGTAATCAATTTCTATCCCCTGTTTTTCGCTTAATAATAAATCTACTTTGCATACTGGGCATAACATGTTTATACTCCTTTTTGTTTTTTAAATAATGAAATTAAAATGGATGAACCTATTATGGATATAATTATTATTAGGGACCAAATAATAGGAAACTTTCCACCAAATGCCTCATTTAACCATGCCATCTTTAATCCCACAAACACAAGTACAATTCCAAGTCCATATTTTAGGTAGCGGAATTTATGTATTACCCCGGCAAGCATAAAATACATTGCACGTAAACCAAGAATTGCAAAAACGTTAGAAGTAAAAACAATTAATGGTTCTTTAGTAATTGCAAAGATTGCAGGAACGGAATCAACAGCAAAAATTATATCGGATACTTCGATGAAAAGCAGCGCAACCATTAGAGGAGTAGCATAAAGCACACCATCTTTTCGTATAAAGAATTTTTGTCCTTCAAACGTGGATGTAACAGGAAAGAATTTTTTAAACAGTTTTATAACGGGATTTTTTTCTGGATCAATTGGTTTTTCAGGTGCAAAGATAATTTTCAGTCCGGTTAGAATAAGAAAAGCACCAAAGAAAATTACAATCCATTGATACTGAAGCAGAATTGAACCCATCGCAATAAATATTATACGAAATATTAATGCACCTAGAATTCCAAAGAATAAAACTCTGTGCTGATACTTTAATGGTATAGCAAAAAAACTAAATACAACAACAAAAACAAAAATGTTATCTATTGCTAAAGTTTTTTCAACTATATAGCCGGTTAAAAATTCTAATCCTACCTGAATGGCAGCAGCATTGCCATCAAAACCTGGAATTGCCAGAAGCCGAATATCATTTGCAAACTTCCAGCCTGCGTATTTGTAAAAAAGGAAATTGAAAATAAGTGCTAGTGAAATCCAGATAATACTCCACGTTAACGATTCTTTAAATGTTACTTCGTGTGCATCCCGGTGAAACACACCTAAATCTAAAGCCAGCATCATTAAAACGAATGCTGTAAATCCAACATAAAACAGCCAATAATCGGCAAAAGGGAACAGAATTAAATTTTCCATAATGTAACTTTTTTATGTAATAAACTATTTTTAAAAATTTTATAAATATAATGTCAAATATGAAGAAATTATCTTCTTGAAAATTTTTCTTCCAGTCTGATTATTTGTTCCTTCAGGCTTAAAATATCTTTTCTTAATTCTTCTTTTTCATCCTGGATTAGGTCTTCTATCTTATTGATATTCTCATCAGAAGTTTTTTGCTGAACTTCGCTCATTGTATTTACTACAATCGCAATAAAAATGTTAAGCGTTGTATATGACGCAAGCAGAATAAATATAATGAAGTATATATTAGCCAGGGGAAATTCTTTCATAATTTCTCTGGATATTTCAGCCCATCCTTCAAGTGTCATTATCTGAAATAATGAAAACATAGAAGCACCAATATTGCCGAACCATTCCGGATATCCAGCTCCGAAAAGTTTTGTACCTATAACCGCAAACACGTAAAACACCAATGCCAACAGAACAAATATCCAAACAAGACTTGGAAGTGAATGAAATAGGGATTCAACAATGAATCTTAGTTTCGGTACATTTTTAACTAATCTAAGCGAACGAAAAATCCTTAATGACCGTAAAATTGCCAAGGTTCCTGATGCCGGCAGTAAAGCAATTGCAACAATTGAAAAATCAAAAATATTCCAACCATTCTTGAAAAATGAAAATCCATACACGTATAACTTTAACAATATTTCTATAACAAACACTGCTAAGATTATTTTGTCTATCAGTAACAGGGTCTTTCCGAAATTAAGCATAATACTTTCGGACGTTTCTAAACCAATTGTTACTGAGTTAAAAATAATTAATCCAATAATAAAATTTTGTACAGAACTACTTTCGATATATTGTTTTAATTTTGCCTTAACCATAATCTCTGCCGTCTAATAAAGTTTTATATAATCTATGCTTGATTGAAATGTACCTTCTTGCTTATCTCCAATGAGCAGCGAAATTTCCTTGATATTGTTAAGAGGTATTTTTTCTTTTGAATTTTTTTCTTTCCCAAAATAATAAAGTTTGAATTGATCGAAAGTGAGTTGAACAACTATCCATTCATTCTTTTTCGTTTCAAACTGAGTTGTATAAAAATAACCGGAAAAGTAAGTAGTCTCTTTCATTGAAATACTGTAGCGCTTTCCATCACCCTTAATCTTAATTTCTATTCCTGAAAAATTTTCAAAGCTATAATTTTTAACCGGACTCCTGAGCGATGCAAACCCGCCGTTGTTTTCTAAAGAAACATTTCCGGTAAAAATTATTTTATTATCATCTACCAAAACTTTGGAAGAACTTAATCCGCCCATTACGCCATCGTTTACAATTCGCCATTGGTCTCCCGTTTTCATAACTGATGCACTAAGTAAAATAATATCATCTAATTGTTTTGATAAGTTATTCATAGTTATTACTGTTAATATTATTGTAAGCAAATTCATTTAATTATTCCTTCTAGGTGTATTAAAGCTAATTCAAAGATTTCAAATATACTTTTCTTAACAATTCTTACAGAAAGAAGGTTTCAAATAGGCGAAAGGAAATAAGTTGATGAGTTTTAAGATAAGGGTTAACGTTTTGCAGCTACAAGAAGTTGGCGATTTCGAAGCACAAAACTTTCTGCCACCGTTAAACTTGATACGAAGCACAAAGCTTCATTTAACCACTGAACCGCCAATTTTTTGTAGGTGCTGTTATAGCTAGTGCTTCTTGTCATTATAGTTGATTTTTATTTGTAAGAACAAAGTCGTCAAAAGATTTTGGTTCTTGTCCTGTGATAATTTTTACCCATTCAGTTGTCTTTGGTGTCTTTTGAAATCTTGGAAAATAATGCAACATAATCATCACTAAAATTAGCATTGTCGGCATATTTTCTTTTCGTTTGGTCAAAAAGAATTGCAACAAATTAGGTGAAATAAATTTTATAGTCTTTCCAATTCCTTTACTGATTTTTTCAGCCATTTCAGCAAATGTCAAGGTTTCGTTATTTGTTAATTCATAACTTTTATTGATATGGTTTTGCGTTTCGGTTAACACTTTTGCTGTCACAGAACCAATATCTTCTGCGTCTATTACTGTAAATTTTGCTTGTCCTGCTGGCAAACAAATTCTATGATTATTTACTAATTCGTTGCGTAAAGTCGTAGTGAAGTTTTGCATAAAATAGGCAGGTCGTAAAAATGTATATGGAATTTTACTGTCAACAATTAATTTTTCAATTTTATGATGCGGTATAATTTTACTATTCTCAACACCTTGCACAGATAAAAAGACAATGTGTTTTATTGAAGATTTCTTTGCTATCTTAATAAGTGGTGCAAAATATTTTTTAACGTCTGAAATTTGTGGTGGTCGAAGCAAAAAAAGTACGTCAAAGTTTTTTAAGGCAGGCGGAAATGTCTCAATATTCATAAAGTCAAATTTGATTGTCTTAATGTTAAAATTTGAAAGTTTCTCATTGCCAAATTCTGTGTCCCTGACACCTGCATATATTTCTAGTTGATGGTCAAGTTTATTTAAAGCAGATAATACTTCAATTCCAACATTTCCTGTCGCCCCTGTAATTAAAACTTTTGTCATATTATTATTGTCAGATAAGGACGTTTCATTTTTGGTTTGTTTGTCGTTGCACGGTCGTCTGTTAGCATTGCCTATAACATAATCCTTTACGCAATATTGCGTATAATATTATATAAATTCTATATCGTAAACTTAACAACATTCTCCGCCATTCCATCAAATACAATCCGTTAGCTAACGGAAATGAAATGCTAATGTATTGCTAACCGCAGCTACTGAAGATATTACTTCATTCTTGCAATATCACTTTCAACGTCTTTTACAACTTTCTTCAGATAGGATTTTCTTTTACTCTCTGAAACAAATGGCACTGACCAGAACTGTCGTGTTTTAGTTTTGAACCAACCAAATACAAAAGAATAAACTCCCATTACAAGCCTTAGCTTTACAGAGTTAACATACAGCGTGAGTACAGGCAGAGCTGGTGCGCCGTGTGTTAGATAGGTTCTTACTTTTTTATCTTTTAAAAATGGTTTTGGAATGCCTAATGACTTTGTAACCGGAATAAACTTATATGCGAAGCCGGGACTTAATACCTGATCAAAAAATGATTCTAATAATGGTGTGCATCTAAACCACCAAACTGGTGAAATTATGTATATGCGATTTGATTTGGTAATTAGCCCTTTGTATAAATTTGTTTTTTCTTCATCTCCGAACACATTAAATTTTTCTTCATATAAATCTATTACATCAATATTTTCTTTATTGGCAGAGAGTGTTTCGTGAATAGTTTTGAAAATACCGTTATGGCAAAAACTTTGTTTATCCGGATGCGCTATTATTATTAAGTTGTTCATATATTCCTTTTAAATTTGATAATATTCTCAGCCATCCCATCAAACACAAAATAATGTAATGGTAAAACGGAATACCAATATAATCTTCCAAGCAATCCTTTAGGACGGAATGTTGCGGTTTGATGAAGAAAATCTTTTTCGCCTATCTTAACAATTTTAAACTCAAGCCAGGCTTCGCCGGGCAATTTCATTTCTGCATAAAGCAATAATCTTTTATTTTGTTTATCTGCTGCAAGTACTCGCCAAAAGTCGAGAGTATCACCGGTATGAATTTCAGATTTGTTTGTTCTACCTCTTCGTAATCCAACACCACCAACCAGTTTATCTAAAAATCCTCTCAAGTGCCAAAGCCAATCTCCGTAGTACCAGCCGCGCTCACCGCCAATTGACCAGATGTTTTCCAAAACCCCTTCAACACTAGAAGTAATTTCTTTTTCTCTTTTATCTGTAAAACAACCATTACTCGGAACATTAATATGTTCAAGCAATGAATTATCAACATAACTTGAAATAAGCGAATCCTTCCAGCTTGACACAACATTATTTTGTTCTATCTTTTGAAACGCAAGCTGCACAGCTTCTTTGTATGAGATAGGTTTTATTCCAAGCAGCTTTTCAAGTTCTTTATTTTTTGCAACAACTTCAATCTTCATACTATTAACAAGATTTATTGCAAGCATATATGATGTTGATGTAACAAAGTAAAGCCAGTAAGATGAAAGTCTTGGAGTCATTACAGGAACAGTTAAAATAAATCTTTTAAGTCCGCGTACTTCAGCTAATTGTAAAAGCATTTGTTTGTA
>JBBQSH010000178.1:0-6673 GCA_038214015.1 Ignavibacteriales bacterium
TCATCCTTTTCAATAGAACTACCGTAATATGCATCATAAAGATCAGACATAATTTTTGTTAACGTTTCTGCTGTAACCGCTTCTCCTTTTTCTACAAGTGTGTGAACCTGGAGTTCATAATCAGCCAGGAGAGTTTGGAAATAAAATGTACCTGTTATTCCCTGTATAGCTTGCTGCAGTAAATTTATTCTTTCCTTGGGATCAGTAGTTTTTGATAACATATAATCGAGTAATAATCTTTCATTAAATGTTGAGGCTACTTCTGCAACAAAGATTGTGTAGGAAGAAGTTGAAAAAGGCTGGTTTTCCTGTGAATACAAAGTATGCATTGTGTGACCAAGTTCGTGTCCAAGAGTAAAAACATTATCAAGTGTTTCGTTATAATTCATTAACATGTAAGGATGTACTTCATATACTCCTGCAGAATATGCCCCCGCACGTTTGCCTTTATTTTCAAAAACATCTATCCATCCACCTTTAAGCGCTCTGGTTATTTTTTCTTTGTAGTCGGAACCCAACGGAGCAATAGAAGCCAGCACTTGCTCTTTTGCGTCATTATAAGAATATGTTTTTAAGAAATCTGTAAGCGGAATTGACCCATCGAAACTATAATACTTATCCAGCTTAAGTAATTTCTTACGCAAATTGTTATATTTTTTAAGAGGCTCAGTATTAGCCTTAACTGTATTTACCAGATTCTCATAAACAGCTATTGGAATATTGTTTCCATCCAAAACTGCTTCAAGTGATGACTTGTAACCTCTTGCGCGTGCAGTTGCCCAATCACTTTGGCATATTGCAGAGTAAATAGATGCAAAGGTGTTCTCATTTGTTTTGAAAACACCGTAGTGTGCTTCATAAGTTTTTTTTCTGTCTTCTTGATTACGGTTGGTTGCAAGTACAAGACCGTAATTTCCATAAGTTGCTTCTACAGAATCCCCGGTTGATAAAACTATAGTTGGAAAATTAATATCAGCAGTGGTAAGGTTTGAATAAATTTCACTCGGGGAATTATTAACTCGTGAAAAATATGATAGAAGCTCTTCCTTATCGGCTGTTAAAACATGTTTCTGCTGTCTGTAAAGATCTTCAATTCCAAAACGGTAGGGCTTGAATGCAGGATTTTCATCCAGCCATTTCTTCATTGTGCCCCAGGGAATTTCCAGCATTTCGGGATTTATCCAGGAAGTTGCTACTCCAAATTCAGCAAACATTGCTTGTACTTTTTGAAGGTTGGCTCCCATTTGCTGGTCACGAGTATCAAGATCTCGTGAAAGTTGCGGGTACCTGTAAACTTTATAGGATAAAATTCCGAGCTCATCATTTAGATGTTGAACTTTTAATAAATTTTCAGAACTCTCCTTAAGTTTTCCTTTGTAGGAAACTATCTCATCCATCTTTCTTTTTAATACTGTCAAATCGTTTTCCCACTCTGTCCAATTGGAATATATATCGTTCAAATTCCATTTAAATTCTGCAGGAATTTCATCTCGACTCTCATATACTTTTTGTGCGTAAATACTTTCTACAAGAATAAGTGAGACAGCAAGTAACAAGCTATACTTAAGCATAACATTTCTCCGTTTTTATTTTTGATTATTTAATAACTAATTTAAAATCTTACTTGCTTGATATCAAAACTAACAGAGTATTCACAAGCATTTTTGATTAATGGCAATATAATCAGACTAGTGGATCAGAATTCATCTTATAAAATTTCTACCATATTAAAGTTTTTATTCCACTTACCTTTAGAATACTAATCAGTAGAACCGCAGCGCCAATCCATTGAACTGGAGATAGAATGTTTCCGTGAACAAAGTATTCCAGCAATACTGCGGTTAATGGGAAAGCAAGTTCACAAATAGACGCAACTGAAGCAGAAATTCTTTTTAATCCATAGTAATATAGAAATATTGCTGCGCCGCCGGTTGTAAACGCTATAATTAAAAAAATAATAATCTGTTTTGTAGAAACTTCTGTTACGCTTAAAATATCTCCTGTTGTTGATGCGATTATCAACATAATGATAGTTGCAAATAAAAATCTTAAATATGTTCCCATCTCATAATCAACATTTCTTAATGCTCTCTTGCTTAGCACCGTTGAGGAACTAAAACTAAAAGCAGCAAGCAAAGCAAATAACGCGGCTATTGTTGTTTTATCTCCTGTAGAAAAATCTGGGGAAGTTAATCCGAATGTCATAAAGTATGCGCCAAGAATTGCCAATCCCGCCCAAAGAAAAAATTCTTTTGGTAATTTTTCTTTTAATAAAATTGTTGCGAGTGAAATTGCAAAAACCGGCTGAAGCTTTTGTAGAAGAATAACAACAGATAGATTTACAAAATTAACATAGAAAAGAGCTTTTGTAATTGCCATTGTTCCTATAGCTCCACCAAGCAAGGCAACACCAAAAAATGCCAACCAATCTTTTTTCTTTAAATGCTTTAATGATGAAAATCTTTTAATAAAAAACGGCGTGAGTAAAATTGCTACAATTGCACTTTCAATAAAAACAACTAAAGGTACAGGCAGGCTGTAAAGCGAAGGACGTAAAACAATTCCATCAACAGCCCAGAGAGATGCGGCAATTATTACTAATAATGGGGCAAATAATTTTGAACTGCTTTCTTTTACCTTTTCGTCAATCAAGATTTATCCCGGTTATCTTTTTTAGATGGCAGTACATCCAATTTAAGCTTAACAATTAAAATATAGATTGCAATTAATATCGTAACAGCATTAGCCAAAATAATTGGATAGGAAAGAAGTAAAATCCCATACCATAACCATAAAACAAATCCAGCTATAAGCAAAGAAAACATTCCCAAGGATATGTCCTTGGTATGTTTTGATTTATAAACTTTTACTGCTTGCGGAATAAATGCAATTGTGGTACAAAAAGCCGCAAAATAACCTAAGTAAGATTCCATATTTCTCTATATAATTTGAGCGGTAAACTTATGAATAAATGTAGAATTATTTGTTAAAAATTAGCTGATTAACCATCGATTGGACTATTTAGATCCGATCTTTTTGTGGTAAAAATTACCCGAATTAATAGAAACCTTCCTTTTTTTCATCCCGTCAGTTTGAAAATCTTTCAGAATCCCAATAGTAAAATGGAATAATAATTGCACAAATCTGAGAAAAATAGAATAATCGCATTTGGTGTGATTAAAGAATCCTTAAATAATTCAGAGTATTTCATCAAATGATTTTTAATAAACCAATTTGAGGTAATTAAGTGCAAGACCAGTTAACCAAAGAAACCGTATCCGGTAAATTTACCGAGGATTTTGATTTAGAGATTGAAAAAACAATCAATAAAAATATTATTCCAACTGAATTACCAAATTGGAATAAAGCAGAAATCTCTTTACAAAACAAACTTCAGTTTGTCTTAAGAAGAGTTAATCTTTCAAAATCTTTTTTGGATGATGATATTTCAAAATGGGTAAATGCATCAAATGAAACTTATGAACTTTCATCATTACGAACTTATCTTCTATTAAGCTGTGTTAACATGATTGGAGAGATTAGTCGCACTGATACTCCAATGACATTTTTATCATGGCTTGATACATCAAACTCAGTAACCACAAGAAGTATTCGAGAAGAATCAATCAACAAAGCAATAAATTCTGTTGGTGTTGTTGATGATCAAAAGAAAGCTGTTAAACTTATTAAATCTGTTTTTGCACAATACAGATTAACCAACTCAGTTGATTCAAATTATTTTTCCTTCTTTACAGATGCAATTGATAGTGAAACCCAAAACTGGATTGCATCAAATAGCTGGATTTATCAGGATAATCCCTTAGAGAAATGGGCTAATCTTCAAAATGTTAAAGAAGGTTATGCAAATTTAACTTCTGCGGAAAATAAAAGATTAACAAACTCACGTAAAAGATGGGACGGATTAGATAACAATCAAAAATTATTTGAAGTATCACAGTTCTTAGAATTTTTGTTTAATCAATATAATTTATGTCAGATAAACCCTCCGGTTAAAATGGATAAAGATCCTGTTGCAAAAGTCTGGAAGGATATTGATCAGGCAGTAAGCGAATATAAAGTTAATTACTTGTCCAACTCATTATTTAATCATATGGGCGCAGATGGTCAGAAGTTTAAATTCAATGAAGTTAGATGTGTATTTAAAGAAGAAGAGCTAATAGTGTTTGAAGGTGATGTTAGAGAAAAAGACAGGGAACTCTGGTTAAAGAGACTTTCAGAATGGGTAAAAACAAAAATTGATTCAGAAAATGCTGTTGGTGAAACCATCTTTTTAGCTCCTAAAAATCAGGCTCTGGTGCTATCCGGTGAAAATCTTGCGCCACTACTTGAAAAATGGATTGATAAAGCAGTTAAGAATATTTTAAATAAAAAATAAACGTTTAGTAGAACTATTAACAAAAAAACCATGGTGTTGCCATGGTTTTTTTATTTTAAAATAAAATGAGCAGTTAACTTTCTGCTAATTGAATAGACAATCTTTTTGTTGTGGTAAAGTTAGTATTAAAAACAGTAGCTGCTGATTTAGGAATATGAACATCAATTGATGGTTCTTTATATAAAAATTCAAGACTTAACTGGTTTGGATTTTCTTGTAATATCTTTTTGGATTTTTTCTTTTTCATATCAGCAGAGGTTAAGAAAAATTATTTTATTGTGTTAGAAAATTTGTGGTGGTAAAGTAAAAATATTAATCTATAAAAAGAAGGAACATGAAAAATTAATAATTTTCTTTTCATCGAATGAAAAATATTTCAATAAGTTGTAATAAGTTTTTACATGTTTTCAAATCACAACATATTAATTGTCAACAAGATTTTTATCAAACGCTTTTATATTTATTTAACGTTAATTGGTGTAATTCGTGTTAATTCGGCTTATTATTTTTCCAAATCAAAATAGTTATATTGAATTCCACAGCCAAAATTTTTTAACTATCAAATGATCATCATTCAATAAAAATTACTTTCCATCATATTCAACACTTTTTAAGTAATGAGCTGGATCCATATTTCTTAGCATAACAGTATTTGTAGTAAAGTTTTTTTCTTCACCCGGTTCAAGCTTATCAATTTTTGCTGCGGAAGGCTGTGCATCAATCAAATAATTTATAACGATGCTAGTTAGTGTTTCATCACTTATATTTTTAACTGTTCCCTCATAATGTGCAAAATCTCTTGGTTGAATTGACGGTGCATCAAGACTTACAGATTCTCTTGCCTTATTATAAGATGCTTTTATTTCAACAGCTTCTTTTTCTCTTATAAAATTATCGTAAGCAAAATACCCTGTTACGATTAAAATGATGAAGATCAAAAAATTTTTCATATTCACTCCAGAATAATTTTGAAATAACAATTAGTTTATTTAATTATTAACATATAAAAATAACCGTTAGTGTAAAAATATTGTCAACTAAAAACTATTGCCTGTATTTTTTCGACCGTTATTTTTATAACAAATAATAAACCATCATCAATATTTAACAAAAAGGAGGCTTTATGTTGAATAAATCAATTTATTTTACATATGCCATGTTAGCTGCTCTTATTTTTGTTGTACTTTTAACCGCTTGCGATAAAATCCAACCGGAAAAGAAGGTACTATCTGAAAAAGAGATGATCGAAAGGGGAAAATACCTTGTAACTGCTGGCGGCTGCCACGATTGCCACTCCCCTAAAATTTTTGGACCACAGGGGCCAAAAATAGACGAGACAAAAATCTTATCCGGTCATCCTGCAGAAATGAAACTAGCAGAATTTGACCCTGCAATTTTAGAACCGGGTAAATATATATTATTTACTCAGGATGTAACTGCTGCCATTGGACCATGGGGTGCTTCATTTGCAGCTAATCTTACCCCTGATAACGAAACAGGAATAGGTACATGGCAACCAGAGATGTTTATTAATGCGCTAAGAACCGGAAAGCATCTTGGTACCGGAAGACCAATACTCCCACCAATGCCCTGGGAAATGATAGGAAAGCATACAGATGAAGATCTGAAAGCAATGTTTGCCTATTTAAAATCTATTCCGCCTATTAAAAACAAAGTACCGGATCCAAAACCATTGGATCAATTGCTGTCCTCTAGGTGATTTAAAATCCCTGCTCAAAATGTGGCAGGGATTACTTTTTGCTTCATTTCCAAACATATCCTTTTGGGTTGCTCTGTCTTATTCCAATCAAATATATTCTAAAAATCCTCTATTTATTAACAATTTTAGGCCATTTTGTGTCTGGCTTTGTATTTGTAGGATGTCTTTTAAAATATTTATAAACTAATATTGGTAATTAAATGATAACCGGAATTCCAACGACTTATGAAGGAGTAAAAGTGGATTTTGAAGATTTTACAAGAGAAGTCTTAGGAGATGTTTTAATTGAAAAGGTTAACTTCACAAGGGCTACCTTTAAAGAAGCTCAGGAATTTAAGGATAGACTTGTTTATGACATTCTAATGAATAATGAAAAAATTATAATTGATCTTAGCAGTTGTGAATATATCGATTCTACTTTTCTTGGCGCCTTGGTTGTGATTCTTAAGAAAATGGCTGAACGAAGTGGAGAGATAAAATATGTTATTCCACAACCATCAGCATTATATCTTTTTAAGATAACGGGTTTATATGGTGTACTTAATCTATACAGAAAC
>JBBQSH010000179.1:0-6559 GCA_038214015.1 Ignavibacteriales bacterium
GGTATATTCTATGCAGCGATGTTTGCAACTATAATATCAACACTAAATAGTTTTTTATTTTTAAGTGCAACCACAATTGGAAGAGATTTTATTTTTAGGATAGATAAAAATTCCAAGGAAGAAAAAATAAAATCTTATACTGTGATTGGAATATTAATTTCTGGAATTATTTCAATCATTATTGCTTATTTAATTCCATCAGTGGTTGAGATTTGGTACACGATTGGTTCTCTTTTTATTCCTGGAATAATATTTCCGGTTATAAGTGCTTACTATCCGAGATTAAGAATTTCATCAAAACTAATAGTTACAGAAATAGTTTTTGCCATAAGCACAAGTATGATGTGGTTTGATTTTAAAAAGTCTTCAAGAGGTATGCTGAATGAAATTGAACCAATGATTATAGGTCTATTCGTTGCAATTATAATTCATACTATTGGATTACTTCGAAAATCTTTTTCTCTTAATAAGCGATAAAACAATTGATCCTCCAAGAAATATTAAAATTACCACAAGAGATATTTCAGTTGGGATTTTATAAAATTCCGAAATCAACATCTTAATTCCGACGTAGAACAAAATAATCGCCACACCATATTTCAAGTAAACAAACAAATCAACCATTCCTGATAATGCAAAATACAAAGCACGCAATCCTAGTATCGCAAAAATATTTGATGAGATGATTATAAAAGTATCATTTGTAATTGCAATAATTGCAGGAATCGAATCTACAGCAAAAACAATATCCGAAGATTCTATCAGAAGTAAAGTTAAAAACGTAGTGGTGGTATAAGTTTTCTTGTCAATTTTCACAAAAAACTTTTTACCTTCATAAACTGTGTTTAATTTAAAATACTTTCGAGAGATTTTGATCAACCAATTATTTTCAACATCAATTTTTTGCTCGCTGCCAAATGCCATTTTATATGCTGCTAAAAGTAGAATAATTGCAAAGACATATATGATTGGGTGAAAAAGATTGATGAGCGCAACACCTGCGAAAATGAAAATAATCCTGAAAATTATAGCACTTAAAATTCCCCATTTAAGAATGTGAGGTTGATTTTCAGGTTTAATATCCATCACACTAAAAATCATAAGGAAGACAAAAAGGTTATCAACCGAAAGTGATTTTTCTATTATGTAGCCGGTTAAAAATTCAAGTGCTTTTTGATGGCCAGACTCTAAATAAAAGTAGAGAAAAAGATTAAAAAGTAGAGCGGTGGCAATCCATACACCGCTCCAAATGAGACTGGCTTTTAAAGTAATTTTTCCGCGTCTATGGTCTGTAACATATAAATCAATAAATAGCATTACCGCAATTACAGCAGAAAATATAAACCAAAATGAATATTCAGTTATCAATCAAACTTTCTATTTCTATGGTAGAAAGACACCAACAGCAATTACTGTAGTCCACAATCCGTTTTTATCACCTTCGGCTGATTGAGTAACATTAAATGAGCGCACGATTTTACCAGACATCTTATAAATATCTTCTCTTTCGCTCCAATCTTTTTCAGGATCAAATTCAACTCCTAATGTTGAAGCCAACATTGTAGCAGCTAAATCTTCTGCATACTCACCACAAATTTTTTCTGGCTGTCCGTAAGGATGATGCTCAGATAAATAACCATAAGCAGTGGTATCTGCCGGTAATGCAACACCGATTGAGGCAGCGATTAATCGATTTGGTTCGTTTGTTGAGTTACGAGCCATTACGCAATGTGTAATTTGACCGGGTGTAATTAGTTTAACGCCTTCATCAATAGAAATACGTTTACAACCAATTGGAAAAATACTGCTGACAGTTACAAGATTGCAGATTTCGATTCTTGCATTTCTTAGTGCAAGTTCAAAAGAGCTTAAGTACTCTTTGTGCCTTCCAACACCTTTAGTGAAAAATAATTTTGTTGGTAGATACAATGGCGTCCCTTTCTGATACTAAATTAAATGAGTTTTATGAATTTACGTTTGCCAACTTTAAGAATCATTCCTGATTTTACAGAAATACTACTTTGAACATCACTTATTTTTTCTCCATCAATTGAAACACCGCCTTGAGTTAACAATCTGCGTGCTTCACCTTTTGATGGAGCGAAATTTACTAAAATTATTAAATCTAAAATATTGATTTCTTTTTTATCGCCAATATTGAATTCATCAATTTCATCCGGCAAACCTTTATTGATGAAAATATTGTCAAATTCAAGCTGAGCAATTTCTGCTGATTCCTGGTTGTGGTACATTGTAACTAATGTTCTTGCAAGCTCACGTTTTATATCTCTTGGATTTAAACTTCCATCGGCTAGTTGAGACTTAACCTCTGAAAGTTTCTGATTAGATACATTTGTTGCAAGCTCAAAGTATTGATAAATCAAATTATCAGGGATCGATAATGTTCTTCCGAAAATCTGAGATGGTTCATCAGAAATTCCAATATAGTTATCGTAAGATTTACTCATCTTTTCAACACCATCAGTTCCAACCAATAATGGCATTGTTAAAATCACTTGTGGTTCAAGTCCATATTCCCGTTGAATATCTCTTCCCACAAGTAAATTAAATTTCTGATCTGTTCCGCCAAGTTCAACATCGCTTTCAATTGCAACAGAATCCATTGCCTGTGCTAGTGGATATAAAAACTCATGAACACTAATTGGTTCGCCGGCTTTAAATCTTTTAGTAAAATCATCGCGCTCAATCATTCTTGCAACTGTATATTTTGAAGCAAGTTTAATTACATCTTCAAAAGACATTTTACCAAGCCACTCTGAGTTATAAACTATTCTGGTATTTTCTTTATGCAAGATTTTTGATGCTTGTTCAAAATAACTGTTACCATTAATTCTTGTTGCTTCAAGTGTAAGAGCAGGGCGAGTTGCATTTCTTCCGGATGGATCACCAATCATCCCAGTAAAATCGCCAATAATTAAAATTGCCTGATGTCCAAGTTCCTGGAACTGTGCAAGTTTTCTTATCACAACAGAATGTCCAATATGCAAATCGGGTCTGCTTGGATCACAGCCAAGTTTAATGTTTAATGGTTTAGAAGTCTTTATTGATTTTTCAATTTTCTTAACAAGTTCATCTTCTGGAATTATCTCAACAACACCACGTTTGATAATATCCATTTGTTCATTTAATGATGGGAATTTTACTGCACTCATTTTTAATTCTAATCTTTCAATCTTTTAATTTTTTAATATTTAATTTTTCGTTCCTGATCTCTTTGAAAATCTCTTTTCGCAATATCAGCGCGTTTATCGTAAACTTTTTTGCCTTTAGCAAGAGCAATCTCAACTTTTACTCTTCCATTTTTGAAGTACAATCTTAATGGAACTAAAGTCAATCCTTTTTCTTTTGTTTTTCCAATCAGCTTTCTTATTTCTGAACGGTTCATCAATAATTTTCTATCGCGAGTGGGAACGTGATTGTTAATGTTTCCTTGCTTATACTCGCTGATATGCAAACTAAGCAGCCACACTTCATTATTTTGAATCAACGCGTAACTATCAACCAGATTTGCTTTTCCTTCACGTAATGCTTTTACTTCTGTTCCAACTAAAACAATTCCTGTTTCAAAGGTTTGTATAATGGTAAATTCGTGTCTTGCTTTACGATTAACCGCAATATTTTTTTCGTCAGTCTCTTGTTTCATGTTGATCAAATTGGAAAACAAAAATCAACTTAAATGAGATAAAATGCAAGAAATGGAATCATAAATATCTCCATGAATTGCCATAAATTTTCCTGCTGAAGAAATAAATTATTTATCTATCTTTGAACCAAAAAATGGATAGATTTTCCAAATGAAAAGAATATTTCTGATTTTAATTTTTTTCGCAATTCAGCAATTATTTGCTCAGCAATTTTCAATTGAACGAATTGAACCGCCAAATTGGTGGGTTGGAATGAAACACGATACGGTTCAAATTATGGTTTATGGAAAAAATTTAAAAGATGTTGAACTTTATCCGCAGCATGGACCAATTGAAGTCATTAATGTTCACAAAGCAGAAAGCCCAAATTATCTTTTTGTTGATTTATTAATCTCACCGGAAATAAAATCTGATTATAATTTTGAAATTGGTTTTTCAAAAGGTAATCAAGATACTGTTATTAAATATCCAATATATTCCCGTAAAAATTCTAATCATAGATTTCAAGGATTCAATCAATCTGATGTAATGTATTTAATTATGGCTGATAGATTTTGTGATGGAAATCCAGACAATAATAAAATTGGTGATAGTTTAGATCAGTTCACTTCCAAGGATTTGGATGGAAGAAAAGGCGGAGACATTGAAGGAATAACTTCCAAACTTGATTACTTAAAAAATCTTGGCGTTACTTCTGTTTGGATAACTCCAATGTTAGAAAATAATATGTGGATGAGTTATCACGGTTATGCTGCAACAGATTTATATAAAATTGATCCGCGTTTTGGAAGCAATGAACTTTACAAAGACCTTGTAAATAAAGCTCACGAAAAAGGTTTGAAAATAGTTATGGATCATGTTTCAAATCATATCGGTATTAATCATTGGTGGATGAAAGATTTACCATTTGCAGATTGGATAAATGGAACAGTTGAAAACCATCTTTCTGCAAATCATAATAAAATGACTTTTCCTGATCCATATAGTCCTGGTGAATCCATAGATTTAACCTGGGACGGTTGGTTTACAAATTATATGGTTGATCTTAATCAGGCAAATCCGTTTCTAAAAAAATATCTTATCCAAAACACAATTTGGTGGATTGAATATTTAGGATTAGATGGAATTCGTGAAGATACTTATCCATATTGCAATCAATATGCAATGAGTGAATGGGCAAAAACAATATTGGATGAATATCCAACACTTAACATTGTTGGCGAAATTTGGACAGGGGAAACATCATTTCTTGCAGCTTATCAGCAGAAAAATAAATTTGGTGTTCATCTGGATACACATCTTCCTTGTGTTACAGACTTTGCTTTGTCTGATGCCTTTCGTGATTACTTGAGCGGCAAAAAAGGATTGGATGGAATCTTTAATATACTTGCACAGGATTTTCTTTACTATGATCCAAATAATCTATTAACTTTTTTTGATAATCATGATATTTCTCGTGGATTGTTTATCTCCAATAACGATATTGAGAAATATAAAATTGCACTAACAATTCTATTAACAACTAGAGGAATTCCAAAAATATTATACGGCTCAGAGATTGGAATGGTTGGAAAAAATAATCACGGAACGATTCGCTCTCCATTTCCAGGTGGATTTGAAAATGATTCACTTGATGCATTCTTAAGTTGCGATAGAACAGAATATCAGCAAGACATTTTTGATTTTACGCAGAATCTTTTAGTGTTAAGAAAAAATCACAAATCGTTATCGCAGGGCAGGCTAACACATTTTTATCCATTCGATAATGTTTATGTTTATTTCAGGGAAACTGATGATGAATCAACAATGATAATAGTGAATGGCAGTGATAAAGAATCTGAAGTTGATTTGAATAAGTACAAAAAAACTTTAGCGAAGACTTTGCAGATTGAAAATATCATATCGAAAGAAGTGACAGATATAACTAAGAATAAACAAATTACAATTAAAAGAAAATCGGCAGAAATATTTTTGTTGATAAAATAATTACTAAATAATGCCAGTGTTAATATCTAAGATAGTCATTTCGAAGTCCGCCGCGGCGGATTCGACTGAGAAATCTACTAGACAAAAAATTTAGATTTCTCCCTTTGGTCGAAATGACAATCCATAGACTATTTACAAAAAACGATAAAGGTAAAATTTTATGTTAGAAATTCAGAAAAAACTTTCAAACTCATTTTATGCAATGCTTGCTTTACCTGCTACTGCAGTTGGCTTCGCATTATCAACTCAGATAGCCGCGTTAAGCTGGATACTAAATAAAAAATTTGGTTTAAATATTCACGAAGTATCTTTCGTCTGGCTTGCTGGTCCGCTTGCAGGAATTTTTGGACAAGTAATTGTTGGTATGATTAGCGATAACGTTTGGTTTTTAGGCGGGCGAAGAAGACCATTTATTATGATTGGCGGAATTGTTGGCGCTTTAATGTTTTTAGCATTACCTCAAATCGGAGTAATATCTGAAGCCACTGGGATTACAAGCATAATATTAATTGCTTCGGTAATTGCTCTGCTATTGGATTTATCAGTTAACGTTACATTCAATCCGGCAAGATCAATTATTGCAGACTTAACTCCAGAAGGAAAGAAGCGAACAACAGGATATGTTTGGATGCAAGTTATCTCAGGAACTTTTGGAGTGTTAGCGTATTTTCTTTCTATGGTTTATGGAAACGAAACCCTTTTATTAATTGCTGCGATATTTGTTTTTGTTTGTTCTGTTGGTCCAATTTTATTTATTGAAGAACCAAAAGATTTAAAAGCTGATTTAGAGGAGAGTGCTAAAACACATACTGTACTTGATATCTTTAAATCAATTTTTCCTTTATATGGATTTTTAGTGTTCGGTGTGTTTAGTTTGATCTTTCATTTCTATCAAAATGAACTACGCG
>JBBQSH010000180.1:0-6518 GCA_038214015.1 Ignavibacteriales bacterium
CCACAAACAACTCCTTGTTTTATTAAAAAAATATTTTAATAAAAATAAAGCGACCAAGCTCATTTTACTACAATGCTATTTTTAATCCCCCGCATAGAGGGTTTTTCAAGCATTGTGGCACTATCCTCTCTGTCTTTTGCAAGTTTAGCAAACCAAAGTTGTTGTTGTTCTGTCATTTCTTCTCGTTTGTTATTTTGGGCACTGTTGTCTGTGTCGGTGGTCTTTTTAAACTGACGGCTAACGGATAGGGCTAGCCGCCACCGCCCTGCGGTGGACTGTCTGACTGCTGAAAGCTGTCGGGCAGGTGGCTTGGCTAACCTATGTTGGCAGCTGGTGTTCATTTACCTATCAGTTTTTCTTTTTTTCTGAGGTGGACAATTATAAAACCGTACTGAAAAGTGGTTAGACGGGCTGGCATCAATCATAATTTACCTCCCACACCTTTAAACTTCTCCACAAACGAAGTGATCTTTTGAAATACACTTTGTTTTTTCGTCAAATACTGAGGATTTAAAGGACTCATTTTTGGTAAAATGGCATTGAGTTCTGTTCCGTTTTCACTGGCATATTCACGCTTTAAAGAAGCTGTAATATATCGCTTAGCTTCTTCTTCATTTAGCTTCTCTTCTGCGATTAATTCCGAAGCCTCTATTTTCTGTTTGCCTTGGGCATAAGCGAAGAATGAATCAATAATATTTACTTTATCTTGGATGGTATCAAGGTCTGTTTCATTAATAAAATCAACGACCAAACTCTCTTTTCCTCTATTGCCAATACTGGCACGAATAACCCTACGAATATCTTCTAGCAATGAGGCTTTGTCTTTGATCTTTTTGTTCTGCTCAAAAATTAATTCGAGAATATAATCAAGGTTGATTTCTTGTGATTTAAGTAAGTCTATTTCAAAAACTACATCATCCCAATCAATTTTTGATTCTTCTGAATCTTTTCCTTTTTTCTCACGCCTTAACCAGTCGCGAATATCATTATAAGTGGAGCGATAATCCTGAATTGTGCGTTCTGGAAGTAAGTCAATCACTTTCATCGCAGCAATGTCGTCATCAGACACAAAATGAGCCTCTTTAAATGCTTCAACAGCTTCAACATCAGTTATGTCTATTGCTTGAAGTGCTTTGAGATTAGTAAATTCATCGTAATTCTGTAGTATGTTTTCTACACGCAAGTACTCTCCAAATAGTTTTGAGAACTCTTTTTTACCTTTCTCTGTGACTATTTCTTCAGGATTAGGAAACTTTTCGTTTAATTCTTTTACAACAGTCATATAACCCCTACGAGCTTCACCTGTGGCAATGTCTGTAAAACCTTCCAAATATTCTTTGTAACTCTTTTCAAGCACTATATTTCTAGTACTATTATCTCCAAAAAGAGTTATTGCGTCAATTGTTGCTTGTTCCAAATCTCTAAAAGTAACAATATTACCAAAGGTTTTTGTGGCATCATAAATTCGGTTGGTACGTGAAAAGGCTTGCATTAAACCGTGATAACGCAGATTCTTATCAACAAACAATGTATTAAGCGTAGGTGCATCAAACCCGGTAAGGAACATACCAACTACAATAAGGAGGTCAACCTCTTTATTTTTTACGCGTTTAGCAAGCTCACGATAATAGTTCTGAAACTCCTTACTTTCAACACCATAACTTGTTTTAAACATAGCGTTATAGTCATTGATAGCTTTAGCCAAAAACTCTTTTGCACTGCTATCCATTGCAGAGGGTTCAAAAGTCTCATCTACTATTTCACCAATGGCATTTTGCTCTTCATTGGCTGCAAAGGAAAAGATGGTTGCGATTTTCAGCGGCTTATCATTTTCCTTTTGCAACTGGTTTAATTCCTCATAATAACATTTGGCAGCATCAATACTACTTACAGCAAACATGGCGTTAAACCCTCGATTACCTCCTTGGTTTCTATGAGTCTTATGCTTAAAATTCAGTAAGATATATTGAGAAATCTCCTTGATGCGAGCTGGGTGAAGAAAGGCTTTATTATGTTCGGCTGCACTTAGTTTCTTCTCATCAAGTTCTGTTTCAATCCCTTTAAAACGAGGTCGTACATTGTTGTAATCTACCTTGAATTTCAGTACTTTTTCATCTCTAATGGCATCGGTAATGACGTAGGCGTGTAATTCGCGTCCAAATACACTTGCTGTTGTTTCAGAACCTAAAGCATTTTCAGGAAAGATGGGTGTTCCTGTAAAACCAAATTGATAGTACTTTTTAAACTTTTTACTAAGGTTCTTTTGAGCTTCTCCAAATTGAGAGCGATGTGCTTCATCGAAGATGAATACCACTTGCTTTTGATAGATGGATAGATCACTCTCACTTTTCATGAGGTTATTTAGTTTCTGGATGGTTGTGACGATGATCTTATTATCATCTTTCTCTATATTTCTCTTTAATCCTGCTGTACTATCTGAACCGTTGACACTATCGGGCGAGAATTGTTGATATTCTTTCATCGTTTGAAAATCAAGATCTTTACGATCTACTACAAAGAATACTTTATCTATAAAATCAAGTTGTGTGGCTAATCGTGCGGTTTTAAAACTGGTAAGGGTTTTACCCGACCCTGTGGTATGCCAAATAAAACCACCACTTTCGATAGTAGACCATTTTTTAGCTTGATATGAACTGGCTATTTTCCATAAAATTCTTTCTGTGGCTGCAATTTGATAGGGTCTCATAACAAGCAGCGTATCACTGGTATCAAAAACCGAATAGGTGAGCAGTATATTTAAAAGTGTGTTTTTCTGAAAAAATGTTGCCGTAAAATCCTTCAGGTCTTTGATGAGCATGTTGTCTGCCTTTGCCCAGTTCATGGTGAAGTCAAAGCTGTTTTTGTTTCGCTCTACGGTGTTTGCAAAATAACGGCTGTCAGTTCCATTAGATATAACAAAAATCTGTACGTATTTAAATAGTGAACTTTTACTATTAAAACTCTCTTTGGTATAGCGATGCATTTGATTAAATGCTTCACGGATAGCAACCCCACGCTTTTTTAGTTCTACTTGTACCAAAGGCAAGCCATTGACCAAGATGGTAACATCATAACGATTGGCATGTGTTCCTTTTTGCTCAAATTGTGATATTACCTGCACTTTATTACGTGCAGTATTATTTTTGTCAATTAAGTAGATATTTTGAATATGTCCATCGTCAAAAACAAAATCGTAGATATAATTGTCGTGTATTTTTCTTGTTTTTTCTACAAGATTATCACTTGGTTTATCCAAATACTCCTCCACATAACGAGCCCATTCTCCATCTGAAAATGCCATATTGTTAAGCGATTGAAGTTGAACTCTTACATTCGCCAACATAGCTTCAGATGTATTTAGGTTTAACGGATTTTCATAACCTTGATTGATTAAATCCTTAATAAACTCATTCTCAAGAGCAGCCTCTGTTTGATAGACAGCAGGAGCTTCATTCACTTCATAATACTTGGTAAATTTATCCAGTACAATGAAGTTATTTGATTCTGCTATGGTTTTATATTGCGACATTTTCTTCGTTTACGTTACTGTTTATACTTGATTTGAAGCCGTACATTCTTTTGACTTCATTTACAAGAAAGCCCAAAACTCTCTTATCATTTTCCTCAACAATTGCAATTTCTTCACCGTTGTGTTTTGAATGACTTGATAGATTTATTATTCGCTTGTAATACGCTTCACGTGATTCTTGGGGCAAAAGGTCTTCCCATTTATTATATCCCAAAAAAGTGGAAGTCTTTTCTAATATGTTTCGAAGAAAATTAAAATGAAACTTTTTTATCTCACCTGTGGGCTGTATTGCTTTCTCCAATTCTGATAATAAAAATAAGTGATATGAGAAAGGTGAGTCACTTTCTAATCCATTCATTGAAAAAGTACCATCATTTAACTTTTCTAAAAGCCACTTCTTAGTCTTTTTAGCCCTATTAAATTCATTGAAAAGTACATTGTAGAATACTGGATTATGTGTTGTGATTATGAACTTCAAATCGGAAGTGCTTGATTTTATTAATTCAGCAATATTCACAGCTAATTCAATTAAATGAGTATCATCTAATGAGCTAACTGGGTCATCAATAAAAATATAATCTAGGTCATTATACTCCTCGGTTTCACGAATTTCTTGCTCTGCTATGTTTAATACACTTACAACTTGCTCCATTAAACTGAAAAATAGACTCCAAATAAAACAGCTTTCTTCTCCTTTCGATATTTTTACAAATTCAGTATCATTTTCATTTCCTCGCTCGAACGAAAATCGAACTTCTGTGAAATCTTCGTTGAATTGTGGAGTTAATTTATCATTCGTTAACTGCTGAAAATTGTCAACAATATTTCTGTCTTGACCTTGCACACGTAGTACCCAATTTGTAAAACTGTTGGGTTGGATTTTTAGCTTTCTATCCGAGTCAGCTTCCAAATCATTATCCCAGTAGAATAAATCTTCTGTAAAAGCATTATAGTAAAGTATTTTAATGCCTGATTCTTCTTCCTGCTCTGCATCAAGTTCTTTAGGGGCTATTAACTCCTTAAATTCACGTGATAAACGAGTTTTACCAGAGCCATTAAAAGCATAGATTAACTGTACTTTTTTATCAGCATCCTTAAGATTCTGAGCTATTTCAATTAATGATTGTCCCATATTATAACTCTATATTATGCTTTGGAAATGTGAGTAATAAATCTCGGTAATAATCATACTGCTTTTTCCTTAACTCAATTTCTTTCGGAAGACCTTCATTAATTGAGGTTGTGAGTATGTCGAATTTATCGAGGATAGTAACAATGCGTTCTTGTTCCTCTTGGGGAGGCACTGGGATTACTACCGTGCCTAAACCTTTTGAATGAATAGCAGAAATTTTACCCGAAGAAATATGTTTTTTTATTTGATCATGGAATTGTTTAGTACGAGTGAAATAAGCAACATATTTAGGGTTTAATGGGCTTCTGTAAGAAAAACAAGCATCGTGTATAACTACGCCTTCATTGCCTAACCAAGCCGTTCCCATTCCAATATCTTCAATGGTTTCTCCAGCAGCTACAATAACAACATCACCTCTTTCTGCAATCCTCAGATTTTTACTATCAACTAATTTTTCGCTAAGAAATGACTTACTTTCGTTTGCCCAAGTACCATAATAGGTGTACATCTCACCATAATGAATACAGGGTACACCCTTTGAAATCATATCGTCCTTTACAAAACGCTTTCCTCTTTGAAATTCTCCAATTTCTTTTAATAGCTTACTATCAATATTCTCTGCATTGAAACTAAATAAATGTTCTCGATAGAATGAATATTGTTTATTTCGTGATGAAAGCTCTATTTTAAGTTCTGTAGTTAGTTTTTTTGTAAGTAATGTAAAGTTGTCAAGAATGCGAACAATCTTTCTTTGGACCTCTAAGGGCGGTATTGGTATTATCAGTTTCGCTAAGTCTTTAGGATAGACATGTGGCACGCCTACACCTTTTTTTAAATCATGTATCCAACCTTGATTTTTCATTAAAAAATGAAATACATATCTAATATTCAAAATAGATAAGTCAGGTTGAACAGAAAAAGCATCAGATACAAAAATTGGCTCATTCCAATACATTACAAAGCCTGCATAAGCACCACTGCCTGCTATGGTAATTGTTTCACCTTCTCTATTATAATCTGCGTTGTAATATGCAGGTTTTTGTCCGCCACTAATTACAGGAATGTTGCCATTTATTTTATTCTTGGCAGTAATAGTTTTACCTCGTTTTAGTTCTGCAACTTCTCCTATTGGCTTCCATTTCAATTCAACACCTTCTAATAATTTCTCTAAATTATTCATGCTTCAATCTCATTTATTATTTTATCAATATCAGCACGAAGCTTATCTATCTTCTCTACCGCTTTTGAAATTTCCTTGTTCAACTCGACTATATTTATTTTCTCTTGAGTATCTTTTGGTACTAAGTAAGAACTAACTGATAGATTATAATCATTCTCAGCAATTTTAGTATTGTCGATTGTCTTTGCGATATGTTCCACATCTTCTTTACTATCGAACATGTCGATAATCCTTTCAATGTGTTTATCTGTAAGCACATTGTTATTGGTTACTTTTTTAAAGAAATCTTCACCACTTGCATCAATAAACTGTGTTTTATTTTCGGTTTTATGTTTTGAAAGAACTAGAATAGTTACTGCTATTGGAGTCCCATAGAATAAGTTTGGAGCTAATGAAATAATGGTCTCTACAAAGTTATTATCCACTAAATACTTTCTAATTTTCTGTTCTGCACCGCCACGGTAAAAGATGCCAGGGAAACAAACAATTGCTGCCCTTCCTTTACTTGAAAGATAACTTAGGGCATGCAATACAAAAGCAAAATCTGCTTTTGATTTAGGGGCCAATACACCGGCAGGAGCAAAACGGTCATCATTAATCAACGTGGGGTCGCCATCACCAATCCAGTTTATGGAGTAAGGAGGATTAGAAACAATGGCATCAAAAGGTTTTTCATC
>JBBQSH010000181.1:0-6475 GCA_038214015.1 Ignavibacteriales bacterium
ATGTACATTTTGTTATCAATCTTGTTATGCACAGCATAAATTCCTGCAGGCTGCTTTTGCAGTTTATAGTCTTTAGTAATTTGTTTTTTGTCAAGCATAGCAACAAGATTTATAAAATCCAGATTAGAAGAATCTGTTCTGATAAGTTTAATCATTTATCTAAAAGTCTTCTGAGATAATTAATTTGTCCAAGGTGATAGTCTAAATGAGCAACAAGCTGTAAAAGCATAAACATTGTAGTGACCTTTTGATTAGAGTACAACAACGGAAATTCTTTGGCAAGTTTATCCTCTGATAAGTTGTTCAGAGTATTTTCAACAACTAGCATTGTATCGTCGATGTGTTTAAGCAGTTCATTAACGGGAATATCTTTTTGTGAAAATTCAAGCTCGCGGTTTCTTACATAAGTGGTGCCGCCCAGTGTTGCACCAATAAAATGATTTATATTACCGATAAGATGCAAACACAAATTACCGGCAGAGTTTGAAATCCCCTCTTCAACCTGCCATATTTTGCGCTGGTCTTTATAAAACTAAAGTTCTTGCTTAAGTTTTAAAAAATCTCTGTTAAAAATAGTTTTGAGTGTTCCTAAAATCATAACCATCCTTTCAAAAAATCTAAACTTAAATTTAAAATATGAACGTTCTGATAAAAGCGTAATGAGTGTTATTGATCAATCTCTATATGAGCCCATTTTAATTTGTTTTAATATTCTTTAGAGTGGTGGAGAAACGCATCGTGATTAAAAATTGCTTCAAACTCAAATTCTTCGTTTACTTTTGGGAGCGCGTGATTTATATTACTAATGATCATACGAAGCACAAATGTTTAACTTTGCAGTTCTGTTGATACAATGTGGTACAGCTTGTCTTTTCTCCGACTTGCTGTTGTGTGAAGTTATATGTTTTAACATAGGTGACATATAAAATGCTAGCTAATCAATTTTCAACGGTGGTCCAACTACCTGCATATCGTTAGCCTCAAAAATACTTGCAACTTCTTCTGATGTTGGTTCATGGTCAAGAGCCGCCATAGTCACAAAAAAATTTTCAAGCTTTCCAGCTGGTTGCAGAATCACAGTCATTTTTCCTTTCTCGGATACTTGTGTCCACGCATGAGGAATTTGTCTGGGCAAAAAGATACTGTCGCCTATAGTTAAATTGTGGATATCGTCTCCAACCTTAAAACGGTATGAACCATCAAGGACATAAAAAATTTCGTCCTGCGCGGGGTGAACATGTAAAGGAGTTCCTCTTCCCTGAGAAAGCGAAGTCTGTTCAAATATCGCTAGTTCACCATTCGTGTCATTCCCCGATATTTTTACGTCCAGAATATTGGAATTAACCCCTTTTAACTTTATATGTCCATGTATTCTGCCTTCACCGGAACTGATTTTAAATCCTTTCTCTTTTCTTTGTAAAGCTGTTTGTATTTGCGAAAAGGACATGATAGGTAGAGATACAATAGTCAAAATTGCAGCAATAAATTTATTTCTTTTCATGTATTTAAAGTTTTTCCTAAAATTAATTACAACTATTTATTTCAGGTAATAATAAGTAATTAAAATGAAATTCATTTGGTTATTTTAATTATCCATAGTATTCACAAAAAAGCCGCAGAAAAATTACTGCGGCTTTAAAGTTTTGATTAAAATAAGATATTATTTTTTATTCAATACTTTTTTCATTACTTCTTCTTTTGTAATTGGTTTTGTACAGAAGAACCAATCATAACATTTCATATCTTTTTCTTTCCCTTCC
The DNA here is from genome assembly GCA_038214015.1 of Ignavibacteriales bacterium. Lineage (GTDB taxonomy): Bacteria > Bacteroidota > Ignavibacteria > Ignavibacteriales > Ignavibacteriaceae > IGN3. Next base: position 1,761 of record JBBQSH010000181.1, read on the forward strand.
ATACGATTTTTTGCTGTACCGCAAGAACCAGCCGTAGGAATAATAACATCATCACCCGGTCTCCAATCAGCAGGAGTTGCAATTGAAAACTCATCTGCAGCTTGAAGTGCGATAATAACTCTGTAAAGCTCATCAAAATTTCTTCCTAAGCTTAACGGATAATAAATTATAGCGCGTATTATGGATTTTGGATCAATAAAGAAAACTGCACGAACAGCTTTTGTTGTGCTTTCACCCGGTTGAAGCATTCCATAAGTTTTTGCAACATTCATTGTAATGTCTTCAATTAATGGAAAGTTAACCTCAACATTTTTCATTCCCCTGTACTCAATTTTTTCTTTAATTGTTCGTAACCATGCAATGTGACTGTAAAGTCCATCAACAGAAAGACCAACAAGTTTACAGTTAGCTTCTTCAAATTGTTTTTCCATTGTTGCAAAAGTCATAAACTCTGAAGTACAGACTGGTGTAAAATCTGCGGGATGACTAAAAAGGATTACCCATTTACCGGAATAATCTTCAGGAAAGTTTATATCTCCCTGTGTTGTTACTGCTTTGAATGATGGTGCTTTATCGCCAATGCGGGGCATTGAAACTGGTGTTTGCTGAATTGTTTGTTCCATAAAAATATCTCCTGATTTTTAATTTATAATTTTGTAGATAATGTGATGAATAGAATTAATATAAGATTCTAAATCACATCTAGGTTTTGTTGTAACGTTAGCAAAATATATATCAATGTCCAGAGCTTTCTAAAATATATGATTTGCGAGTACGCAATTATTGAGGAATGATCTGTAGGTTAGACCTTAAATTCAAAAAGATTTTTTTTGAATATCAACTAAAACTTGCTATCCATAAAAGGATTTAGATTAATGAATGGAACTAAACGCTCTGATGTAAAAGCAGGTATGCCTGTAAAAATAGTAATGAAAGAAGACCAACGAACCGGCAAACTTACCGAGGGAATTGTCAAAGACATTCTTACAAAATCACCCAAGCATCCTCACGGAATAAAAGTACGAATAGAAACAGGTGAGGTTGGACGTGTTCAGGAAATACTGGAATGAAATTATTATTTATTTTTTAATTGCATTTAATAAAACAAAGGGTATTGTAAGTGTTATTCCGCCTTGCTCTTTTGCTTGATCGTTAAGTCTTGTTTCAATTGTATCAAAGATTAGTTCAACTTTATCCGGCGGTAAAAGTTTTATCCAGCTATCCATAAACGCCAAACGAATAAAGTAATGATTTAACATTGCAGTTGCATTGCTAAACTTATAACAAAACTCATCCTCAACAACATCGTTGATAATAAAATTATGTTTTTGCATTAAAGCAATAAAGTCGTGTAATGGCGGGCGTTTTTGTTTGATGTGTTTATACATCAATTCAATTACTTTATACAATTTCATTTCGGATAAAACATTTTCAAGCTGATTGTAAAACTCAATCATCGATTTATCAAGATTCATAGTTTGAACAAACTGTCCGCCGCTTTTAATAATTCTTGAACATTCAGACAAAGCTTTATCAATATTGCTAACGTTGTTAATTCCATTGTTGCTTGTTATAAGATCAACTGATTCGTTCTCTAATGGAATTGATTCTGCAACACCTTCAATAATTTTGATGTTGCTTATTCCGTAATAATAGATTTTTTGATTAACTCTTTGAAAAGTTTCTTTCCACGGATCAATTCCATAGATAGTTGAACCATTTCCAAGTCTCATTGCGATTTCAGTTAAAGGAAATCCAGCACCAAAACCAATATCAAGCACAGTTATGTTTTGCTTGTAATTGATGTTCTCAAGCAGCTTTAATCCAAATGGTGCAGACCAAAGCGGGAGTTCATCAAATACATTTAATAATTCGTTTAAGTTAAAGTTGATGGTGAGGTAGGATTTCATTTACTCAAGTTTTCAACATCATCAATGTCGCGTGGTCGGGCGGTAGTTTTTTTATTTGTGATTAAATCTTCAAGACTAATAAAATTAACGGGTAAACCATCAATCTCAATGATTGATTTTTTCTGGAAGCATTCTTCGAAATTAACACCATCAACATTATTTATAATATCGATTCTAACAGGAGGATAGCCAAATTGAACTATCCCAAATTCTTTTGTAAAATCTCTTTCTGTTAATTCGTAAGATGTGAACCCAAATTCATTTACACAGATTAAGACTTTTTCTGCATTGTTCTTGGTCGGATTTATCCAGATATCTAAATCACCAGTGTATCTTGGGTAACCATGAATACTAACCGCATAACCGCCAACCACAAGATACTCAACTTGGTTTTTGACTAGTAATTGTACAAACTCTTTGAAGTCTGGGTTGAACATTTTTATTAAAGTTAATGTATTGTTGTCTTAAAAACTCTAGAGCATCTAATCTTTCTTGAGGAGTTTTAGTTAACCAATACTCAAGGTCAGATTGTTTTTCTCTAGTTGAGGTTTTTTTAATTACTTTTTCCATAACTCAATTTACAAAAAAGATTAGAAGTTGTCTTGAGCAAATTACATTCCTTTATGCCTAAATATTTTTGGTAGAAATGATTTCAAATATTCGTTTACTTATAACTGTCTTTTCTGTTTTTTATTTCTTTCATTGCAGAGTTAAAAAACTTGCCCCACTTTTTATCCTTTTGTCTTTTTTCAACGTAAGACATTTCGTTGTACTGAGCTTCTTTGTAAATTTTTAAGAAGTTGTTGTATCTTTCCTCAGAAATATCTCCGCGCTTCAATGATTCCAGAACTGCACAGCCAGTCTCAACAGTATGAGTGCAATCTTTGTACTTGCATTGTGATGATAATTCATCAATCTCGCCAAACGTAATGCTGATACCCGATTCATTAGAAATTATTCCAAGTTCGCGCATTCCCGGATTATCTATAATGATTGATCCGTTTTCTAATATTATAAGTTCGCGTCTTGTAGTTGTGTGTTTTCCTCTGTCGTCTTTTTCTCTTATCGGTTGAGTTTTGTATAAATCCTGGTGTATTAAATTATTAAGCAAAGTTGTTTTGCCAACTCCCGATGAACCAAGCAGGCAATAAGTTTTGTGTGGAGAAAAAAGAGATTTAATATTTTCAATATCATTTAAGTTGTTATTGCTGAACGCAGATATTTTTGCCTCAGGCAATATCTCAAGTATTTGATTTTTCTTTTCTTCAACTTCTTCGGGACTGATAAGATCGCTTTTACTTAAAAGTATAAGCGGAGTAATGTTGTTTTCATTGATCATTACCAGATAGCGCTCAAGTCTTCTTAAATTAAAATTGGAATCAAGCGCCTGCATGATTATTGCAATATCTATGTTTGAGGCAATTAATTGATAATCAATTTTCTTTCCAGCAGCTTTTCTTTTAAGTAAAGATCTTCTTGGAAGAATATCCTGAATAATTGCAAGAGTATCATCATCAAACAATTGTGCATAAACAAAATCACCAACAGTTGGCAGATCCAATGCAGAATCTGTATTAAACAGAATCTTACCTGTTAGCTCTGCATAAATATCTTTCTCGCCGTTTGAAACAACAAAACTGTTTTTGTTTACGCTTATTACTCGAACAATTTTTAACTCAGAGTTTTTGGATAAATCAATTTTATCTTTAAACCAACCATCGAAGCCGAGTTTTTGAATGTTTTTCATATTTTATATCGCTTGACTACAATACATAGAACTGGCAAAACCAAAGGTTTATAAAACCGGTAGTGTGGTTGGATTGATTTGCTGCTCATAGTGCTTCTTTACTTGTGTAAATTATTTATTAAAGATTTTTATATTGTAATAGAGCAATTCATTTTTATTTTTTTAGAACTTCATTTGAAAATTTAGTAAGAAGATAGGATTATGGAAAGAACTGATATTTTATTATTAGCGGTTTCTGATACTGAAAATCCAATAGTTGGAACAATACAGCGAAAAAAGTTTACAGAATATACTTAAACAAGCTTTGGTAAAAGTAAAAATTAACAAACCTGTAACTTTACATTGGCTAAGGCATTCTTATGCTACACATTTGTTAGAGGCAGGAACCGATTTAAGGTTTATTCAAGAATTACTTGGTCATAAAAGCAGTAAAACAACCGAGATTTATACACACGTATCTACAAAAAGTTTATAAAATATAAAGTCACCATTTGATGATTTATAAAAAATTATTACTTAATTTTGATAAAACAAAGACTCACACTTATGAGACCTATACGGCTATGTGTGGTTGTATATGTCTAGTTTTGTGGGACCTATAAACAAGTTACAAGCAAGTGCAGGACGACCGACAATGCGAACATAAACCGTCAGAAAAAAGACCAAAATGCCAACGCTTCGCAAAATTAAAAGAGCTGCAATGCCAACACACAAGCCGACCCAAATTGCAGCACATTTAATTTTGCCCAACCGCACCAAGACAATCAGCGGGTTGTCATTTTGGCGACAACTTTTAACTGAAAACGGTTTTAAAACTTATCTTTACGACCTAAATAATTGACAAAGAATATTTGATGAAATTAGTAACACAGACACCGAAAAAAGCATTGAAAGCCTTCTTAAAGCAAAAGCCTTTGAGAAGTGAAATTGACGTTTTTAAAACAAACCTCATTGCTTTGCTCGATAAAATCAGCGTTATAGAAAAACGACCAACAGACGAAAGCGAAGAACATTTAAAAAACGACCTGCGTGACTTTTTACGTGACACTTATTACCGT
>JBBQSH010000182.1:0-6430 GCA_038214015.1 Ignavibacteriales bacterium
TTGCTGTTTACAGTGATATCTTGCAGCCCCACCGACCCCAAACTTGAACCTGAACTTGCGCTTAAACTTGAAGACGTAAGCTGCACCGAAGCCTGGCTGCAATTAACAACCAACAACATACAACTGCCGGCAACTATAAATTTTTTGAAGAATAATTCCGTATCTCAAATCTATGTACTCAATACTCAAGACTCATTGCTCTACATCGATTCTCTTCTACCAAACCAAAATTATTCTTTTCAGGTATCCATCATCCAGAATCCGATATCCAGTAACAAAGTATCAGTTACAACACTTGACACCACCAGCCACAACTTTACCTGGCAAAGTTTTACTTTTGGTGGGCACAGTAGTAGTACTCTTTATGATGTAGCAATAATAGATGAAAATAACATTTGGGCAGTTGGTGAGATTTATATGAATGATTCGCTTGGTAATCCAGACCCCAATTCGTACAACGCAGTACATTGGGATGGAACAAATTGGAAGTTAAAGAAAGTTGGTGGTTATGGTGGTTGGGCCTGCAGAACAGTTTTTGCTTTTTCAGAGAATGATGTATGGTTTGACGGTACCATAAAATGGGACGGTGCAAATTATTCACTACACAATAGCGAATTTCCATTAGAACCTAACGGTGATGGATGGCAAATCAATAAGATGTGGGGTGGTGGCAGTAATAATTTATATGCAGTAGGTAATAATGGTAACATAGCCCATTACAACGGCAGCAGTTGGGAAAAGATTGTAAGTGGAACTGCTATGGATTTTCAAGATGTCTGGGGTATTGGAAATGAAAATGGTAACGTTATAAAATATATAACCGCAGATAACCATATGTTAAAACTTGATGCAGTTAATAAAATTGCATCAGTAAATGTTGCTCAGAATATGATACTATTATCTATTTGGGGAATCACACCTAATCTACTATACACAGCAGGGAATGGTACCGTGCTTTACAAAAATTATGAATGGGAGAGCATTAGTAATAGTAGTGTAAATCATATGTATAGAGTTCGCGGTCAAGAATACAACGATGTTTTTGGAATTAGTTCACCTGGTAATATTATTAATTATTTCAATGGTTTTAGCTGGAGTTCTATCGAAACTGAATCTGAAAATAAATACTGGACACTATCAGTTAGTGGAAATATAATTGTAGCAGTTGGGTATCATCTTGAACAAGCAGTAATAACAGTGTTTAATAAATAATATGGAGGAGAATCAAATGTCACCATAAAATTGACCAATGTAGATTAAAGATTCAAACTGAATTAATTATTCAATCATAGGAGCATGTAAAGGAATGTTAAAAAAGTTAGCCCTTTTTTGTGTTATATCATTTATTTGGGTCGCTGCTTGTGATGTATTGGACAGTACCATGTTGTTTTATCGTCACATCGTAACACTCGAAACAAATCTTGATAGTTTACGCTACGATCAAACTTATCTTAATTCAACAACTGTATACCCTTATACTATAATTAATCTCTACGAAACCAGTATACTAAGTAATTATATAACATTATATCCGATTTCTGATTCTGGTCAAATACATTTTAGTATGTACAGAGGAGAAGGTTATGATGATATTCCAAACACAAGTTTTATAGATTCATTAACAATTTACACTCCTATAGACACCACCATTGTTATTTTTAGATCAGGCAGTGGCATAGATACGATAATGGTTAATCCAACTAAATAATTTTATTAATCTTTTTTGAAAGTTTAAAATGAAAATTTTTTTGTTAATAATTACAATACTTTTCTTTTTGGGAAAATCATTTGCACAGTACGGGAGTGCGCCAACGGGTACAACGTGGACACCTTATGTTTTAAATCACGATGCAACCAGATGGACTGATTGGTCTAATGCAGGAAGACAGGGTGGAATACCTACAAGTTTTAGTTACTTCGTCAGCATTAATGACGCAAAATATACAGGAACCTTTACACAGAAATTAATTGCCGCAATACAAAATGCACACGATTTTGGAGTTGATCATAATACAATTGTTGCAGTTAAAATACCTGCAGGTAATTATACTATCATTCAAACAATTACTTTGCCATCCAATGTAGTAATTAAAGGCGCTGGTTCAGATCAAACTCGAATTACCTTCCAAACAGGTAATCCGGGTAATGATTGCTTTTTTATACCAGGGAATTATGAATCGAATTTTTATGATGTTACTTCTGGTAATACAATGGGCAGTACCCAAATCACCTTAGAAAGTGCTGATTATTTTTCAGAAAATGATTTTGTGGATATCAGAGATAGCAGAAATAACGCTTGGGAAAATGGTTCTTTATTAGAGTATGCAATTGGACAAGTTGTACAAATTCAATCCAAAATTGGAAATCAATTAACTCTTAAAGACAAACTTTCTATTGATCACTCTGGTTTTAATACTCGAATATATAAAATTAGTCCAGTTAAGGATGTTGGGATAGAAGATTTATATATAGCTCGTAGTTTGAGTGATGGTGCTGGAAATGGAGTCACCATACGATTTTATGGCGCAGTCAATTGTTGGGTCAAAGGATGTGAACTTGAGAATACATCAAGTATGCATATTAGAATGGAATACTCATCACACATAACAATTAAAGGAAATTTTATTCATCATGCTCAAGATTATGGAAATGGGGGCCGCGGGTATGGTGTTGCTTTGTACTACAGATCAACAAATTGTTTGGTGGAAGATAACTTATTGAATTTTTTAAGACACGCTTTATTGTTAAGCACATCCTCTAATCGCAATGTTATTGCATATAACTATAGCTGGGTTAGAAATGCAACTGGCAACAATGGATATGATAATACAATTGGCGACTTAAGTTTACACGGTAATTTCGCTCATCGAAATTTGTTTGAATCCAATAGTGTTGAAAACATTATTGCAGATGATAATCTTGGCGATGAAGTGGGCTGGTCTACTACAAAGTTGACCGAAAATGGGCCGTACAATGTTTTTTTAAGAAATCATCCAAGAGAAGAGGAGTTAAGTTTGTACGCTTGTGAGAACACAACTGTAATTGGTGCTGATGCGGTAATCGACGATGATCCCTGGTATGTACCTCTAATTATTGATTACAGAGGATCAACAGGAACCGATGGTTTTTTTACTGAATACGTTCAAGATTGTGAGAACCAGTCATTTATTACTTATGAATATTGGTTGGCTAATTACGAATGGGTTCATGCTAGTGACTTTTTTCCTGATATTTCATATTACTTAACTGAACAAAAGATGAGAGATTTATTTTCCACCACTTCTGTACCAAATTATGCTGGCGCAGTTTATGGTCCTACGTATGGCTGGTTTCGGGAAAGCGATTGTAATTACTTATGGTTTGAACCTAGAGTTTCTCCGGCTGAATACAGAAAAGATTTTAGTAAAAAAACACTCAATGGCGGAGTTGTGGGTTCCAATAATATCAACAATCCTATTAGTATTTATTTAAAGCAATTAGATAATAGTGGTGGCTCATTTGGTCAAGCTTCATATTGGGATAATAATCTATGGAATGAAGCTTCTCCAACGCAGCAAGTTACAATAGATTATCAACAACAACATTTTTTATCTTCTCAAGATTTTAAACCAAGCACTTATGAAAAATTTAACTATTGGCAGGAATTACCTAATAATCTTTACAGGTATCGAAATTGGGATACATTGTCACTCAAATCAAATTCTACACAAGTTCGCTCACAATTTAAACCAACTGGCAACGCTGTTGTTTATAATGCAATTGAAAATTCAGCGAGCATTAATGTTGCTAATGTACAATTTAAAGATCCATGGTTTGTAAATATGTCAGAACAACCTTATGGTTTAAGAAGTGCTGGATTGGATGCTCTACCAATATGTTTTTCTTCTCCATTAAATATTACTCAATCATCCAACTACAAAGGCGTCTTCTTAAATCAAGGGTATAACCCAGTTACTCATATTTGGACTCCACCCTACTACACCGTAAAAGTAGACCCGGTGCAAGATATAAATCTAAATAGTACAGGTACCCCTACCCCTACAGGTCGTACTCATAAATTTTATTTCCAAAATTGGTCCGGCACAAATGCTACATTCAAAAATGAATATAACTCAGAGACCCCTGTTGTTTTTACTTCAAATGGTGCAACTATTAAACCATACCTAAAGGGTACACAGCTTACTCTTACTCAATTCACAGACAAAAGAAGTGGGCAGCGCGGTTTCATAAAAGATAACATGAATGGCTATTTGCATAATGTTTATGAAAGTTATGGTCAAATATTTTATGAACGAAGCACCGACAATGGAGCAAGTTGGGCACTTATGAATAATGGCAAACCTCTTAATACATCAGGTTTGGCAAAGTCTCCTTCTATTTGCATAAATGATGGCCGCTATTTACTTTATATCGTTTATCAGAACGATGATTTTCTAAATTATGGATTAGTAGTAACTCAATACTCGCTTGCTCAAAATGCTAATACTTCAAATTGGTCCAGGTCAATTTGTTCAATGGAAGACTTTAATAATTCAAATGATTATCAGCCGGTAATAGCCTCACTTTCAACTATGTGCGTAGTTGTATGTAATCCTCCTTCGACATCGGCAGGATTAAGAGCTTTTAACATTTATACAAATAGTTCTAATAATTCATATCAGAGTTGTTCTGAATTTTCACTTCCCAATGTTGATCAAAACAGTTCAAATCCATCTATCGTTGCTAGTGGTTCACGCTTTCATCTCGTTTATGAGCAATCTCAAACAAGTATAAGGTACTATGCCTGGAGTGGTGGTGAGGCAGTTTCATCTGTGGTCTCTTCTGGCAGTTCGACTATTTTTAACCTTAAACCGGTTATAAGTTTACTTTATGGGCAATGCCCAATCGTAAGCTGGATTGGTGCAACTTATAATTACTCGGGTGGCTATTATCCAACTAATGTTCTAACAAGGGTTGGTTCAAGTTTAGGCTCTTTTACAGGTGCTATTAATAGCGTTAGTGGTCAAGCCCAAGTTGTTAGTAATGCGTCAAATGTATTACCCCAGCAAAAAACCCTCATCACTTGGTCATACTATAGTGGTTCCTCTTATCAATCTAAGTGGCAAAGAAGAGATAATACATCAACACCAACATATACAGCTCCTGCTTCAATGATGAATGGGGCATTTTATATACATGGCATTTGGACTCAAGCTGTTACTGATGTGAATTTTCTAAGTCCTAATGCATTGGTATTCAATAATGGTTATACTAAATATTTTATTTCCAGTACAACAAACTTTGCTGGTGGAGTAGTTGCAGATGATAGAACAGATGGTAGAATAGATGGCAACGGAAATAATAATGTTTTTCTTGGAAAAATTACTGAAGAAGATACCATCATTACTTTCGGTAGAAGTGGTGTTGCTTCTATTAACGATATAGAATTTGTTTTTGAGATTGGGGATATAGTTGTTGGTGATAGCATTATAAGGTTTATTGAAATTCCCGATACTATAACTTACTCTTCAGCAACTGAAATTAATCAACACACACGTACAAATAATTTTATTCTTAGTCCACAAACCAACTTCTATTTTTCAAACATTTATTTCGTTGTTCAAAAATCAGTACCCGATACAGCACTAATGAACAATAATGCTGTAAACTTTAGGGTAGAACTTGTTAATTCATTAACAAATCAGGTTGTAGGCACGTTTGATAATATTACTTACAACAAAAATAATCTTGAGAAATTTGCAAATATAGATTATTCAGTTGATTGTTCCGGTATAGCTTCTGGTGAATATTATTTAAGATTAGTCACAAATGTAATTGGTATTGCAAATTACACTCTAGCAAACATCTTTAATGATAACACAACACTTGCAAAGAAAAACTTTAACAAAGTAAACTTTATGGGCAATGAGATTCCTATTACTTACGAACTGTCTAATAACTTCCCAAATCCTTTCAACCCGAGTACAACAATCCGTTATCAAATTCCTCAAGATGGAATTGTAACACTAAAGATTTACGACATACTTGGTTCAGAAGTTGCAACTTTGGTTAACGAAGAAAAAGTTGCCGGAAAGTACGAAGTAAATTTTAATGCAAGTTCACTTGCAAGTGGCGTTTACATTTATAAAATACAATCAGGCAGTTTTGTTAATTCTAAAAAGATGATACTCCTCAAATAATTTCAGGGGAGCTAATAACTCCCCTTCTAATTAACTAAAGTGTTCCAAGTAAAACATTCAAGCGATAATTAAGCTCCTCAAACTTCTCATTTATTAACTGCATTTCACGAATTGATTCTTCATCAGTTTTTTCTTCAAGCTTAATCCACTTTTCTATCAACTTCATCGAAGTAAACTTTGTATCAAAGAATTCAGGATACAGCTCATCTGAAATTGCTGAAAGCTGCGAAAGCTCATAAGCAAACTCACCA
>JBBQSH010000183.1:0-6407 GCA_038214015.1 Ignavibacteriales bacterium
TAAAAATTACTTTATATGAATTCTCGGTTCTATTACAGTAGGTTCTTTCTCTCTCAAAAAGTTTTTCTCCAGATGTTCTTTAATAACGTTAAATGCTGTATCTACATCGTTACAAAAATGGAATAGATCCATATCAGATTCGTTAATAACTCCCTGCTCAATCAGTGCATCAAAATTAACTACGCTTTTCCAATATTTTTCATCATAGATTACAATAGCCAATTTTTTTCTGATTTTATCGGTTTGAACAAGAGTTAATATCTCAAAAAGTTCATCGAAGGTACCAAAGCCGCCGGGAAAAACAACTAATGCTTTTGAAAGATATGCAAACCAAAATTTGCGCATAAAGAAATAATGGAATTCAAAACTGAGTTCTTTCGTAACGAAAGGATTAACATATTGTTCGAAAGGAATACTAATATTTAATCCGACCGAATATCCGCCGGCTTTTTTTGCACCTCTATTTGCGGCTTCCATAATGCCAGGCCCGCCGCCCGTACAAATAATAAACCTGTTTGCATTAGTTTCCAGATTCATCGACCATTCAGTTAGTTTTCTTGAAAGTTCAACAGCATCTTCATAATACTTGGACATTTGCACATGCTGCTGCGCTTTACGTAATTCCTGAGCAAAGTTAGTAATTGTTTTTGGATTGGCATTTTTAAACTTATTAAGTTCAACATTAGCTTCTTTGCGGGATTTGAGTCGGGCAGAGCCAAAGAAAACTATTGTATCCATTATCTTGTGTTTTTTAAATCTTGCTTTAGGTTCAAGATACTCTGCAAGTAACCGTAATATTCTGCCATCTGATGATGAAAGGAATTCTTGATTATGATATGCTTTAACTGTTTTTTGTGCTTTAGCCATTATTAGCCCTTAGTCTTAAAAATTATTTGTAAATAAAAAGTTAAAAATGTTTATGTTTATTTGAAGAATGGTTTCTGTTTATATTTGCATATAAACGAAATTGATTCAACAATAATTATGAAATTGCTATGACAAAATATCACTTTTTTTTGAGAGTTATGATAAAAAAGATTCTATTTATTTTTATGGTATTTTCAAGCGGGATATTTGCATCCTCAAAAGAAGAAATAGCTAATCGAATCAGAGCGGTTCTTTCAAACTTACCAGCGAACACAGTTAGCGGAGTATTTATTTATAATCCACTTATGCAGGATACGATTTTTGCATTCAATGAATCGCAACCAATGATTCCTGCTTCTGTAACCAAATTGTTCACTACATCAACTTCACTGTCAGTAATGGGTGGTGATCACAAGTTATCTACAAAATTATTTTCTGATGACATTGACTTTAAAGATGGCGAACTTGATGGAAATCTTTATATAAAAGGTTATGGCAACTCTGTGTTTACAGACTCAGATTTAGAATATTTTGTTACCGAACTAGTTAGGAAGGGAATAAAAGTTATTAGTGGATCGGTTGTTGGTGATGATTCATATTTTGATGATATCTATACGCGGGAAGATTGGATTGACGGTGAGAGAGCAAATGTAAAACTACCTCCTATCTCAGCTCTTGTAGTGGATAGGAATAGAACTACTACTAGAAAAAAAATACGAAAGAGATATAGGTACATATCAGAAAATACAAAAGATCCACCTGTATTTGCAGCTAACAAATTAAGAGAGAAATTGAAAAGTGCAGGAATAGAAATTAAAGGAAATACAACAAAAGGAATTACTCCAGCAAAAGTTTATTTGCTTGCTGAAAAATCAGTACAACTTAAAGAGCTAATTTCTCTTATTAACAAACACAGTGATAATTTTTTAGCGGAGTGTTTGTTCAAAACACTTGGGGCAGAAGCGAGTGGAGTTCAGGGAAATTCGTTCTTTTCCCAACAAGCTATTTTAAAATTTATTAAAGATAACAACATATACTCTGTCGGAACTGAAATTGTTGATGGATCAGGGATTTCAAGATTTGATCAGGCAACTCCGTTAGCAATAAATGGCGTTTTAGAAAAAATGTATTTTGATCTTGTTCACTTTGATGATTTTTATAATTCTTTAAGTATTGCCGGAGTTGATGGAACGCTAAGAGGAAGAATGATGGGTTCCGGTGCTGAAAATAATTTTAGAGGAAAAACCGGATCGTTAAATGGTGTTGCAGGATTAGCGGGATATCTGACAACATCCGATGGTGAAGATCTGATTGTAACAATTATTTTTGAATTTAATAGAGGTGGATGGGGATATTATCGGGATGTTCAAGATCGAATAGTTGAAATACTTTTAGATTTAAATACAAACAGCCCCGATTAAAAATGGTTAATATCTAATCGGAGCTGAGTAAAATTAATTACCTGAAGGAACTTGATTTTGGGGTGGAAGTGTTGGAGCTGTTGGAACATTAGTTCTTCCACTTTCCTGAATAACACTTCGTTGTTCCGCCGTAGTTTGACCTGGTAGAAAGAACAAATTAATTACCAAGGCAAGAACAGCCAATGCACCTGCTAACCACCATGTACCTTTACTTAAAAAATCTGCAGTTCTGCGAGATCCAAACATAGTTCCCATGCCTGCACCTGCGCCGCCAAAAGTTCCGGCTAAGCCGCCGCCTTTACTTGCTTGTAATAAAACCATTATAACAAGAAGTATCGCGATTATAGTTGCTATCAATACTAACAATGTGTACATATTATTTCTCCTTAATATTGTAGCGGGGGAGGGATTCGAACCCCCGACACGTGGATTATGATTCCACTGCTCTAACCTACTGAGCTACCCCGCCGAAAATTTAGGTTGTAAATATAAATCTTTGACCCTGAAATTCAAAAAAATACTTAATTATAGCTTATTTAAGCTTTCCCAGAGTTTATCCTCTAAGGATTTTAAGCCAAATCCAGTAGCGGATGAAAAAATCAATATCGGATCTTTAATTTTTTTGATTTTAAGCTTAGAAAGTTTGGTTAGTTCTTTTTCGGGAACCAGATCAGATTTAGAGAGCGAAACAATTATTTTTTTTTCAACAAGTTTTTTACTGTATTTTTTTAATTCATTATAAAGCGTATCAAAATCTTTCTGATAATCTTCTGAGGTAATATCAATTAGGAAAAGAAGGATTCTTGTCCGCTCTATGTGCCTTAGAAATTTAATTCCTAATCCTTTGCCTTGATGTGCGCCTTCAATAATTCCTGGAATATCTGCAACTGTAAAGCTCTGATAATCCTTATATCTAACAATTCCCAAGTTAGGTTCAAGAGTAGTAAATGGATAATCAGCAATTTTAGGTTTGGCAGCAGAGATTTTTGAAATGAGTGTGGATTTACCTGCATTCGGAAATCCAACTAATCCAACATCTGCAATTAATTTGAGTTCAAGTATTACTTTTCTTTGTTCGCCAGGTTTACCATTTGTAGCAAACCGTGGCGTACGCCGGGTTGGAGTTGCAAAGTTACTATTCCCTTTTCCACCAGCACCACCTTTTGCAAAAACTACTTTTTTATTTGGTTCAGAAAGATCAAGCAGAATTTCTTCTGTTTCGGTATCCTTAACTATTGTTCCGACAGGTACTTTAACAATTATATCCTCACCATTCTTTCCATCCTTTAATGATGAAGCACCTGGTTTACCATTTTCTGCAATAAATTTCTTCTTATACCTAAAATCTAATAAAGTAGAGAGGTTTGGCTGTGTTTCAAATATTACGCTTCCGCCAACTCCGCCATTACCACCCGATGGACCTCCTTTAGGAACATATTTTTCTCTTCGAAAAGTTACTGCACCATCACCACCTTTGCCAGAACCAACCTCAATTTGAACAAAATCAATAAACATTATTTTTCCATATTAAAATATTTTGCAACAGCAGTAGTTAATGAAGTTGCATCTCGGCTGTGTGGTTTTATTCTCGCATATTTAAATATATTTTCTAAAATAACAGATGCTTCTTCGTAGGTTTTGCACAATGCCATTTTCTCTATAGTATTTGCAAAATCTTCACTATCAGAATTAAAAAGATTTTTTATAATTCTATCTATTTCTTTTTTTGAAAGATATGTGAAAACATCGCCATTCTTCTTATTAATGGGTGGCTCAGTCAAATTTTCTTCTTGTGCCTCCTCTACAATTTTAGTTTTCTCAACTCCAAGCAGGTCTTTTTCAAAATCAATTTTTTCAATTGGAACTTCGTCTTCAGTTCCATCGTCAACTTGTAGTTCATGTTCAAATACTAACTCATTTATCTCATCAGAAGCATTTTCATCTACGTCTGATTTTTTATCTTTTCCCATTGGCAGATCATCATCAATTGATATTTCCAGTTCATTATCATAAAAGTTTAATAGATCTTCCTGCTCTTTTTCATCCAAGATGATTATCTCATCATCTTTATTTTTATCTTTTTCTATTTCCTCAGTTAAACTGGCAAGTACATCTTCTTCATCAATCGATTCTTTTAAGAATGATTCACTTTCCTCGACTGGATTTGTATCACTAACAACTAATTCTATCTCATTAACATCACTGCTTATATCAGTTTCTTTAATTACTAAATCATTACTTTCTTGTGCAGTGTTTTCCCTGCTTAGTGGTTCTTCAGATTTTATTTCAAATTTTTCAGGTTCAGATATTGTAATAGCTTCTTCTAAAGCCTCTGAAAGTTTTTCATCAATAATTTCTTCATCGCCAGAGAAAGGTAGTTCCACAACCCGCTCTTCATTTACAAATGTGTCGGTTGTGTCTTGTTTTCCTAAATCGAATACGTTTTCCCTTTCTTGCACATCTTCAGTTGCTGGCAATTCTTCTTTACTAACAAACTCTTCTTTTAAAGGATTTTCAAAATGCCTTTCATCAGCAATTACATTGTCTTGATTGTCACTTTCAACAAAAGGAGAATCAATACTTAAAGTAGAGTACAGAACTTTTCTTATTTCATCAATATCCGCTCTCTTTTTTGCTGAGTTTGAATAGGCTCGTTTAAGCTTGAAGAGTAGTTCGGTAAGGTTTTTTTCTTTAAGAAAATTTTCAACTGATTCAACAGTAACAGTTGATTTATTAAGATCACCAATACTAAAGTAATCGGCTATTGCATAAAGTGCATTGTCAACTAATTTGCTTTGATGCAGCATAAATAATTCACGGTCAATCTTATTTACAATAAGTTCAAACTCGGTAACAGTAATATTTAAAATCTTTTTCTTCGATAAGTAAGCTAGAAAAACATTATTCAGGTATTCGTAATAATAAGTATAGTTAAGCATCAACCTGAGTTCATTAACTGAAACTGATTTATTGTTTCCAAAAATTAATTTTGAAAGCGACCACTTGGGTCGAACTACATAGTTTGCATTAAAGGAAACTGCCTGAAGCACAATGTTTTTAATATCTTCATACGAGATTTTTTTTGTTTTTTTGATTTCATTACCAATATGAGTAAAATAGTTAGAAATTTCCGCACCCGAATAATCGAACAAAGAATTCTCGATTAACTTCTTACGATCCTCAGAAATCAGGTAATCAATTTCACCTTCAACATATTTTTTGATGGATGGATGAATATCGATTGCAAGGAATTTTTCAACAGTTATGAAAGATCCCAACTCTTTAACTTTGTTAAGAGTAAAATCACTAATGAATTTTATTTCGTTGTCAAACATATAATTCTCTTCTTGTTTGATTGAGTGGCTAAAAATATAAAAAAATCCCGATTAAGGCTAAGCCATGCCTATGGCAAAGTTAATCGGGATTAGTTTTAAGTAAAATAACCTTATTTATGTACTAAACTTCCACTTCTTTGGATTTTATTTTTGCCATCATAAAATCTCTGTTCATTCTTGCGATGTTTGTTACAGAGATTGCCTTTGGACATTCAGCTTCGCAGGCATATGTGTTAGTGCAGCTTCCAAATCCAAGCTCATCCATAACCTTTACCATTTTTTCAACTCGCATGTATCGTTCCGGCTGTCCTTGCGGAAGTAACGCATATTGGGAAACTTTTGCTGAAACAAACAACATTGCTGAAGCATTTTTACAAGCAGCAACGCAAGCTCCACAGCCTATACAAGCTGCTGCATCCATAGCCAAACTTGAAGTTTCTTTTGGAATCGGAATAGCATTTCCATCCGGCACGCCGCCGGTATTTATTGAAACATATCCGCCTGCTTGCAAAATTTCATCAAATCCTGAACGATCAACCATTAAATCTTTTATTACAGGAAAAGCTTTTGCTCTAAAAGGTTCAACCCAAATTGTATCGCCATCTTTAAAGTTACGCATGTGTAATTGGCAGGTTGCAATTTTAGGCAATGGTCCGTGAGGATGACCGTTAATTACAAGTCCGCAGGTTCCACAGATTCCTTCGCGGCAATCGCTCTCAAAATGTATTGCTTCTTCGCCCTTTAACTCAAGAGTGTTATTCAACTCGTCCAGCATTTCAAGGAA
>JBBQSH010000184.1:0-6387 GCA_038214015.1 Ignavibacteriales bacterium
TGATATTCTCTTTCAATAGAATGCTTTGAAAACTGTGCTGCTAACTTTGCATGAGTATAATCATCCTTTGCAACAACCAATAACCCGCTTGTATCTTTATCGATGCGATGTACAATTCCCGGTCGTCCAACTTCATTTACAGAGCTTAAAGATTTTGTATGATGCAGAAGCGCATTCACTAAAGTTCCTGTGTAGTTTGCATAAGCAGGATGAGCAACCATTCCAGCGGCTTTATTTACGATAAGGAAATATTCGTCTTCAAAAATTATATCAAGAGGAATTTCTTCAGCTTCAACATCTTCAGGTCTGGGAGAAATCAGTTGAGTAGCTTCAACTTTATCAAATGGCTTAACATTATAATTTGATTTAACAACAACGCCGTTTACTGTAACAAGTCCGGCATCAACTGCTTTTTGTACCTTAGATCGTGTAGTATTTTCGATGTGATGAGTAAGAAATGTATCTATGCGTTCTTTTCTTTTTCCTTCAGGTACATCAATCAGAAATTTCTTTTCGCTTATCAGTCTGCTCATTAATTGTATCTTCGTTAATTATCTCTAAGCTGTTTTCATTTTGAATTGATTCGTTCGATTCATCAGAAACAGCAATGTCTTGTGTAGTTGTAATAGTTTCTCCATTTAATGCTGCTTCAACTTTTTCATCTTCTTCCTGATGTTTTTTATAGAAAAGAACAAGAACTAAAACACCAATTGTAACTGCGGCATCTGCAATGTTAAATACAGGCCAGCGGTCATAGCTTCTTCCAAACAAAGTGAAATCAAAAAAATCAACATCAAAAAAATCAACAACTTTTCCGTAGAACAAAGACGAGTAATCGAAGAACACTCCATAAAAAGTTCTGTCTATCAAATTTCCAATTGCACCGCCCAATATAAGAGCAATTGCTATTTTAAGGCTCCAGCTTTTATCACGAATAACATAGAGATAAAAGATCAAACCAATGCTTGCAACAAGGGAAAATATTGAAATGATTAATTTGAATTTACTGCCTGGATCATAACCAAATGCCATTCCCGGATTTTCTACAAATGTAAATCTAAAAAAATCACCAAAGACTGGAATCATTTGCCCAAGATACATTCCTTCATAATTGATATTCAGAAATGGAATAGAGAAACCTTTAACCATTAACTTCGTAACCTGATCAATAATTACAACAGCAAATGATAAATACAACGCTTTCAACTAATACAAACTCCTTGATAAAATGGATGAGGTTTGACTAAGAATTTCAGTTTCAGATGTCATTCCCGTGAAAACGGGAATCCAGGACTTAACATAAAATGGATTCCCACTTTTGTGGGAATGACAATCCAGTAAATTTAACTTTTGAACCAGTCTCATCTTATAAGTTTTATTTTTTCTCTTGCTTCTGTTTCATTGGCAAACATAATTGGCTGTGAGGTACAGCTTCCAATCTTGCTTTGGGGATAAGAGGACAAGTTGGGCAAAGATGCTGCGGCTCTTCAATACACTCAACACAAATTCCATAAGTACCATTGTCAATTCTCTTAAGCGCATCTTCAAGATATCCTAAAAACTTATTTTCACGCTGTGCATAAAGAAAAGTTTTTTCTCTTTCCATAGCATCGGTTCCCTGCTCAGCCATATGAAGTGAGTAAGGAGAATTTTCATTTATATATTCACCTGTTGTAGGATCAAGTATTTGCTCTCTTAAATTCTGAAGCTGTTCAAGTATTTCATCTCTTTTTTCCAGGATGATTACTTTGAATTGATCTAATTCCTTTTTGCTATAACCTTTAATTTTCTTTATTGCGGCAGCACGATTTGCGGCTGTCATTTCAGGCGTAATGTATTCTTCTTCTTTCTTCTTGTATACTGTTCTTTTTACTTTAGGTTTTTCAACTTTCTTTTTTTCTACGACTGCTTTTTTAGCAACAACCGTTTTCTTTGGTGCAATTTTAGCTTTCGTTACTTTTACTTTAGAAACTTTTTTTTCAGTCACTTTTTTCACTTCCTTTTTCTTAGATGCTTCCTTCTTCACAGTTTTCTTTGGTGTTACAACTTTAACCGGTTTTTTCTTTTTTATTTCTTTCTTCACAACTTTCTTTCCTGGTTTAGTAGTGCTTTTTTTAATGTTTTTCTTAACAATTTTTTTTGTTGCCATGATAGATTCTCCTCTTATTAGGATTATACCTTTTCGATGTTAATTGAACAATCAAACTCACCTATTTTAAATTCCTGAGTAAATCCGCTGCCGGTTTTACTTTGCTCAGATAATTTTTCTGCAAGAGTTTCAGTTGAAATATATTGATTAAAATTCTTAATAGCTTTAACAAAATTTTCAGAGCCAGTAAAATTAATAATAATTTTATCAGTTACATCAAAACCAGCATCTTTTCTCATGTTCTGGATCCTGTTTACAAATTCACGAGCTAAACCTTCTTCAATAAGCGCTTCATCAAGTTCAGCATCAATTGCTACTGTAATTCCGGCTTCAGCTTCCACAACCCAGCCTGTAATTTCAGTACTTATAATCTCCACATCATCTTTTGAAATAATTAAATCTTCACCTTCAATATTCAGAGTGATATCATTTCCTTTTTCGATTTTGGAAATATCTTCTTTGGTGAAGTTTTTAATTAATTCTGCAACCGTTTTAACTTTTTTCCCAAACTTTGGTCCAATTGATTTGAAGTTAGCCTTAGCAGATTTGCTAACTATCTCAGCATCATCAGTTAAAATAAGCAATTCTTTTATATTTACTTCTTCCAGAATAACATCTTTCATCTTGGAAAGTGCATCATGCTTGCGTTTATCAAGTGCAACCATAATTTTCTTTAATGGCTGACGTACTTTAAGATTATTTTTTGCACGAATAGCACGAGTTAAGTATACAACATTCTGTGCAACTTCCATCTTTTCTTCTAACGATTTATCACGATAAGTTGCTTTTGGAAATTCTGCAAGATGAACTGACTCAAATTTTTCTCTTTTAGTTTCAGCATTCAAATCAAGATAAATTGCTTCGGAAATAAACGGTGCAAATGGCGCTGTTAATTTGCAGATTGTTGATAAACACTCGTACAAAGTTTGATAAGCAGAAAGTTTTTCTTTGTTCATTTCTGATTTCCAAAAACGTCTTCTGCTCCTTCTTACATACCAGTTTGAAAGCTGATCAATAGTGTAACTTGAAACTGCACGTGCCGCTTTAGTTACGTCATAATCGTTCATTAACTGTTCGTATTCTTCAACAAGAGCATTAAGTTTAGAAATTATCCAGCGATCAATTTCCGGTCTTTCTTCATAAGGTATCAAGGCATCTTTAAAATTAAATCCATCTATATTTGCATAAAGTGCAAAGAATGAATAAGTATTAACCAAGGTGCCAAAGAATTTTCTTTGAACTTCAGCTAATCCTTCTTCATCAAATAATGTTGGGCGCCATGGCGGAGAATTTGTTACCAAATACCAGCGAGTTGCGTCGGCACCATATTTATCGAATAACAAAAATGGATCAACTGTATTACCGATTGATTTAGACATCTTCCTTCCGGTTTTGTCTAAGATCAATTCATTAACAATCACATTCTTAAATGCAACATTATCAAATAGCATTGTTGAGATAGCGTGCAAAGTGTAAAACCATCCGCGTGTCTGATCAATTCCTTCACATATAAATTGTGATGGAAAATAATTTTTTTCAAATGCTTCTTTGTTTTCAAATGGATAATGATATTGAGCAAACGGCATTGAACCTGAATCAAACCAGACATCAATTACTTCCGGAGTGCGTTTGTAAATCTTTCCATCTTTTTCAAAAAGTATTTTATCAACAAAAGGTTTGTGAAGATCAATCTTATCTAAGTCTTTTAATGAAATTCTTTTACCATCTTCTTCAATAAATCCATTTTTAACTTCTTCAATACTTCCAACAGCAAAAACATCTCCATCTTCACTAATCCAAAGCGGTAATGGTGTTGCCCAAAAACGATCACGTGATAAAGCCCAATCCTTATTTTCTTCCAGCCAATTACCAAATCTTCCGCTTCCAACTTCAGGCGGCTGCCAGTTGATTTGTTTATTCAATTCAACCATTCTATCAGCAACAGATGTGGTGCGGATGAACCAAGATTCGCGTGCATAGTAAATTACGGGAACTTCCGGGTGTCTCCAACAGAATGGATAAGTATGAAGAATAGTCTCTTTTCTGTAAAGCTTTCCTTCGTGTTTAAGTTTAACGATTATACCTGCATCAGCATCTTTAACAAACTGTCCGGCAAAATCAGTTACTTCATCAGTAAATAATCCACCGCGCGTAACAGGCTGCAGCATTGGTAAATTATATTTTTTAGAAACTTCATAATCATCGGCACCAAAAGCTGGGGCAATATGAACAATACCTGAACCATCTGCAGTACTTACAAAATCACCTTCAACTACATAAAAAGCTTTTTTATCAACATCACAATATTCCATTAACTGTTCGTATTCAATTCCAGCAAGTTCGCCACCTTTCATCTCAGCAAGAATTTCATACTCTTTCTCAATTACGGATAATCTTTCCTTTGCCAGAATCATCGTTGCATATTCTGTTTTGATTTTCACATAATCAATATCAGAACCAACAGCGAGTGCAACGTTTGAAATCAATGTCCAGGGAGTTGTTGTCCATACAAGAAAATGTTCATCAGCATTAACGAGTTTAAATAATACATAAACAGATGGATCTTTTGTTTCGCGGTAACCTAATGCAAGTTCGTGTGATGATAAAACAGTTTCAGATTTTGGATCCTGCGGAACGATTTTATAATCTTTGTAGAGAAGTCCTTTATCAAATAAAGTTTTGAGCGCCCACCAAACTGATTCAATATAATTATTATCAAGAGTTATGTAAGCGGATTTTAAATCGATCCAATAACCCATTCGGGTTGTCATCTTTTCCCAAAGATCAAGATAAGTAAAAACAGACTCACGGCATTTTTGATTATACTTCTCAACTCCGTAATCAAGCACTTCACTTTTATGTTTTATGCCAAGGGCTTTTTCAACTTCAATTTCTACAGGAAGACCGTGAGTATCCCATCCGGCTTTTCTGTTTACTCTGTAACCCTGTAAAGTTTTATAACGGCAAACTAAATCCTTTAAAGTTCTTGCCATAACATGATGAATACCAGGCTTACCGTTAGCTGTTGGAGGACCTTCATAGAATGTCCATGATTTGTCTTCATCACGGGTCGAAATACTTTTTTCAAATATTTTGTTGGATTGCCAGAACTTTAATATTTCTTGTTCTAATTGAGGATATCCAATTTTTTCTAAATTCTGCTTAAACATTTTAAATTGCTGTAGTGTGTAAGTGGACTATAATTCTTCGTACTTTTTTATTAATTCTCGTTCAGTGTGAATAAACTCTTTAAGTTCGCTCTCTATTCTTTCTTTTTTCAATATCGTATTCTTTGCGTGAAGTTCTGCATCATTAACTAATTTTTGCGCTTTAACTTTTGCTTCTTTAAGAGTAATCTCTGCTTCCCTTTTAGCATCGAGCATCGTTTGTTCATAAACTTTAATTTTTTCTTTCAGGATAACACTTTCTCTTTCTGAACCGAGAACCTCTTGAAGTGCCATTCCAAAAAATCCCATTGCACCGAGAGTAATGTTTCTTAAACTGTACAGAATTATATTTTCTGTAAGTAATTCTGCTGCTGAAAAATATTCGTTAAAGAAAATTATAATAAACAAGCTAACAATTGTTACAGCAATAATTATTGCAAAAACAATTTTACCGCCGTGCTGCCAGCCCAAAACACGATTGATAAACCATCCGCAGCTAAAACTAAAAATTGATAGCACAAACCAAACAGCAAAATTGAGCTGACCGAAATCAAACAAATTTGTGTTCAAAAAGTTTGAGATAAACAAAAATGCAGCGAGCAATACTGCTGTGCCATAATTAACTAATATTCTTTTAGGTGAGAATGCCATTATATTCTCTTGATTACTTCTTTCATTATTAAAGTCATTTTAGGTTCAGCTTTCATTGCAGCAGCGATAATTTCTTCAACGTTTACAGGTTTAAGTGTTTCAGGAAAACATTCATCAGTAATGATGCTCATTCCTAAAACTTTCATTCCCATATGATTAGCAACAATATTTTCAGGAATTGTTGACATACCAACAACATCAGCGCCAATCTCTCGCAAAAATTTATACTCAGCTTTTGTTTCTAAGTTTGGTCCCGGAACTGCAACGTAAACACCTTTATGAACTTTTATATTATTTTCTTTAGCAACTTCTTCAGCAAGTTTAATTAAATCTAAAGAATACGCTTCACTCATATCTGGGAATCTTGGTCCAAGTTCATCTTCATTTTTTCCAATAAGCGGATTATCGCCAAGCAGATTT
>JBBQSH010000185.1:0-6302 GCA_038214015.1 Ignavibacteriales bacterium
AAAACCAATAGCAGCTAATGACCAAAATTAGAAAGGGAAAACTATGCTCTTTTGTGAACAATAATCCTTCTGATAGAGTAAATATGTACTTAAGACCAATGACTTATCAATATGTAAATCTCAGTATTTACAAAAAACTGTAATACCCCTACAATACTTCTCCCATAGCAATCGGCTCCGTTCAACTCTGTTTTATTTGCCATTGTCGTTGCTGAAGTAAATAAATGTCGTTTGATTTTGGAAGCGAACTTATTTTAATTAACGTTGGGGCACGAAAAAGGCGAAGAAAACACTAAGATGTTATCGGTCAGTGTAAAAAGCCAACCGCACAAATGGCACATTTGGTTTTGCCCGACACACAAGCCAACCCTTCGCAAAACCAAAAGAGCCATTTTCCCCCACGCACAGACTGACAGTAATTCAATCAGTTTTTATATTGAAAAATGAGATAGTCAAAATTATAAATCTATCTTTGCAGACACATTTCAAAATGACATGAACAGAATTAAGGAAGTGTTGGAAGAAAAAGGAGTGAAACAGACTTGGTTGGCTGAACAACTGGGAAAAAGTTACAACATGGTAAACGGCTATGTGCAAAACAGACAGCAGCCAAGACTTGAAGTGCTTTTTGAAATTGCCAAAATACTCGGTGTTAAACCACAAGACTTAATAAAAGAGAAAAAATGACAAGCATAGCACAACGACAAGAATTGCAAGCTAAAATATGGAGAATTGCCAACGATGTTCGTGGCTCTGTTGATGGATGGGACTTTAAACAGTTTGTTTTAGGAACTCTTTTCTACCGCTTCATTAGTGAAAACTTCACGAATTACATTGAAGGTGGCGAAGAAGGTATTGAATATGCAAAACTATCAGACGATGTAATCACACCTGAAATAAAAGATGATGCGATTAAAACGAAAGGTTACTTTATTTATCCAAGTCAACTATTCGTGAATGTTGCTAAAGCAGCTAATACTAATCCGAATCTAAACACAGACCTAAAAGCGATTTATGATGCTATTGAAAGTTCTGCAAACGGTTATCCATCTGAACCCGATATAAAAGGTTTGTTTGCCGACTTTGATACCACAAGCACACGACTTGGAAATACGGTTGAAAGCAAAAACAACACCTTGGCTAAAGTCTTAAAAGGAATTGAAGAGCTGGATTTTGGGAATTTTGAAGACAATCAAATAGACCTTTTTGGTGATGCCTACGAGTTTTTGATTTCCAATTATGCAGCAAACGCAGGAAAATCTGGAGGTGAGTTTTTCACGCCACAACACGTTTCAAAACTCATTGCACAATTGGCAATGCACAAGCAAGACAAGGTAAACAAGATTTACGACCCAGCCGCAGGTTCAGGCTCATTATTGCTACAAGCCAAAAAGCATTTCGACAATCATATTATTGAAGAAGGTTTTTATGGACAGGAAGTAAATCACACTACTTACAACCTTGCTCGTATGAACATGTTTTTGCATAATATCAATTACGACAAGTTTAATATTGCCCTTGGCAATACACTGATTAACCCACACTATGGAGATGAAAAACCATTTGATGCCATCGTTTCTAATCCTCCTTACTCGATAAAATGGATTGGTGACGATGATCCAACACTGATTAACGATGACCGTTTCGCACCTGCTGGTGTATTGGCTCCTAAATCAAAAGCAGATTTTGCCTTTGTATTACACGCCTTAAGCTATCTATCAAGTAAAGGCAGAGCAGCAATTGTATGTTTCCCTGGCATCTTTTACCGTGGTGGTGCAGAGCAGAAAATCAGAAAGTATTTAGTGGATAATAATTTTGTGGAAACTATAATTTCTTTAGCACCCAATTTATTTTATGGCACCACTATTTCCGTAAACATTTTGGTCCTTTCAAAACATAAGACCGATAATAAAACCCAATTTATTGATGCAAGTGGCGAGGATTTCTTTAAAAAGGTAACCAACAACAACGAGCTTACCGATGCCCATATTGTAACAATAATGGATATGTTCGATAGTAAAGAAGATGTTGAATTTGTTGCAAAGACTGTAGACAACACTAATATTGAAGAAAACAATTACAACTTATCTGTAAGCGAATATGTTGATCAAAAAAACAACAGAAATAAGATTAATATAATTCAGTTAAACAATGAAGTTTTAAATACCGAAAAAAAGATAAATTCTCTTCGTTCTAAAATTAATGAACTTATTAAAAATATTAGCTCTGAAAACAATGGTGATTTTATGTCTAAATTACTTGATGGAGTTGATGTTCAATGGAAACCTTTAGGGGAAGTTGCAGATTATGAGCAACCAACTAATTATCTAGTAAGTTCGACTGAATATAAAAATAGTTATAAAACTCCAGTCTTGACTGCGGGTAAGACTTTTATTCTTGGCTACACAGATGAAACAAATGGTATTTACAAGGCATCAGAAAATCCTGTAATAATTTTCGATGATTTTACTACTGCCAATAAATGGGTGGATTTTGATTTTAAAGCTAAATCTTCCGCTATGAAAATGATTACTTCAATGGATGAATCAAAGACATTGTTGAAATATATTTATTACTGGTTAAATACAATGCCAAGTGGATTAGTTGAAGGCGATCACAAAAGACAATGGATTAGTAATTATTCCAATAAGGAAATTCCGATTCCTTGCCCAGACAATCCAAAAAAATCACTTGAAATTCAGAAAAAAATTGTTAGTATTCTAGACACTTTTAAGGAGCTTACAGCAGAGCTTACAGCAGAGCTTACAGCAGAGCTTACAGCTCGTGATAAACAGCACGAATATTATCGTGATTTATTGCTAACATTTCCAAAGAACAATATAGAATCATAAAATGGGACAATCTTTAAACCAAATTGCTCAGAATCTAAAAGGAGCTACTCATATTAGGCAAGCAGTAGCACAAAGAGTTCTCGATGTGAAAGTTCAGTTAATCTATGCATTTAATGGCACAGGAAAAACTCGATTATCAAGAGAATTTAAAAAATTGATTGCACATAGAGAGATTGTAGCTGATGAACAAGAGCAAAATGGGTTATTTGAAAAGATACTTTATTACAACGCATTTACAGAAGACTTATTCTATTGGAATAATGATGAAGTAAAACTAAAAATTCAAAACAACTCATTCACAAATTGGATACTAAGAGATGAGGGGCAAGACCAAAATATTATATCTAGGTTCCAGCGATATACTAATGATAAATTAACACCTCATTTTAATGAGAGTTTTACAGAAATACAATTTTCGTTTCAGCGTGGCAATGATGAACTACTCGAAAATGTAAAAATTTCAAAAGGAGAAGAAAGCTGTTTTATTTGGAGTGTTTTCTATGCATTATTGGACCAGGTAATCGATGTTTTAAATGTTGCCGAAATAAGTGAACGAAGCACTGATAAATTTAATGAATTAGAATGGGCTTTCATTGATGACCCAGTCAGTTCATTAGATGAAAATCACTTGATTGAGCTTGCTGTGGATATTGCAAAATTGATAAAAAGAAGTAGTTCAAATATTAAATTTGTAATTACTACACATAACCCACTATTTTATAACGTGCTCCATAATGAACTAAGGAATGAACGTTATAAAAAGTATCTATTAAAAATATTAGATGATGGCACATTTGAATTAGTAAATCAACCACATGATTCACCATTTTCATATCATCTTTTTCTAAAATCAGAAATTAAGAAAGCTATAGAATCAGGGCAACTAAGTAAATATCACTTTAATTTCCTTAGAAATATCTTAGAAAAAACTTCTACTTTTCTTGGACATCAAAATTGGGGCGACCTTCTACCTGAAAGAACGCCCGGAGAGCGTGATGGTTATTTATCTCGGATTATTAATATTTCAAGCCACTCAAGTAATGCAAATGAAGAAGTATTTGATATTACAGAAAATGATAAACGTGTTTTAGGATATTTAATGGATAATACAGAAATATTTGAGTTTTTTAAATCATAAGAGAACAAATGGCATCATATAAAACCATAGCAGAATCAAACAACTTCATTGTACTTGATAAATTCACCAAGTACTTTGAAGTAAATGAGGCTCCTGCCGTTTATCAAACAGAGGCGGCATTGGAGAAGGAATTTATCCAAGACCTGATAAATCAAGGTTATGAAAATCCTACAAACTTAAATACGCTAGATGCCATGCTTGCAAATGCAAGAGTGCAACTTCAATCGCTTAATAATGTAGAATTTTTGAATGGCGAATGGATACGTTTTGTAGAAGAGTTTTTAGACAAGCCAAGTGACAATCTTGTTGAGAAAACCAGAAAAATACACGATAATTATATTTACGATTTCGTATTTGATGATGGTCATATTCAAAACATCTACTTAGTAGATAAAATAAATATTACTCGTAATAAAGTACAAGTAATTACACAATTTGAGCAAAAGGGAACAAATGCCAATCGTTATGATGTAACCATATTAGTCAATGGATTGCCTTTGGTTCAGGTTGAGTTAAAAAAACGTGGAGTTGCTATACGTGAAGCTTTTAACCAAGTTCACAGATACTCAAAGGAGAGCTTTAATAGCAAAAACTCGCTTTATAAATACGTTCAAATTTTTGTTATTTCAAACGGAACTGACAGCCGATATTTTGCCAACACAGTAGAACGAAACAAAAACAGTTTTGATTTTACGATGAACTGGGCAAAGGCTGACAATACATTGATTAAAGACCTCAAAGATTTTACAACTACCTTTTTCCAAAAAAAGACTCTCTTAGAAGTATTACTAAAGTATTCTGTTTTTGATACAAGTGATACGTTGCTAGTTATGAGACCTTATCAAATTGCAGCAACAGAAAGAATTTTATGGAAAATCGAAAGTTCTTTTAATTCAAAAAAGTGGTCGGACACAGAAGGAGGCGGTTATATTTGGCACACTACAGGTTCAGGAAAAACATTGACCAGTTTCAAAGCTGCACGTTTAGCCACTCAGCTTGCCTTTATTGACAAAGTATTCTTTGTAGTTGACCGTAAAGACTTGGACTTTCAAACCATGAAAGAGTATCAGCGTTTTTCTCCTGATAGTGTGAATGGCTCTGACAGCACAGCAGGTTTAAAGAGAAACATTGAAAAGGATGATAATAAAATCATAGTAACAACCATACAAAAACTAAATAACCTCATGAAAACTGAGGGTGATTTAGCAATATATCAAAAACAAGTTGTGTTCATTTTTGATGAAGCACACCGTTCTCAATTTGGAGAAGCACAAAAGAATTTGAAAAAGAAGTTTAAAAAGTTTTATCAATTTGGTTTTACAGGTACACCAATCTTCGTACAAAATGCTTTAGGTGCAGAAACAACAGCAAGTGTATTTGGTCGTGAGTTGCATTCATACGTAATTACGGATGCTATTAGAGATGAAAAGGTGCTGAAATTCAAAGTTGATTATAATGATGTACGACCACAGTTTAAAAGTATTGAAACAGAAATTGATGAGAAGAAACTAAGTGCGGCAGAAAATAAAAAAGCTTTACTTCATCCAGAACGCATCAAAGAAATATCGCAATACATCTTACAAAATTTCAGGTTGAAAACCCATAGAAATCAAGGAAGTAACAAAGGTTTTAATGCTATGTTTGCTGTAAGTAGTGTTGATGCTGCCAAATGCTATTACGAGGAATTAAACAACTTGCAAAAGGGTAGCGATAAACCTTTGAAGATTGCGACAATTTTCTCTTTTGCCGCCAATGAAGAACAAAGTGCAATAGGTGAAATAGTGGATGAAAGTTTTGAACCTTCGGCATTAGATAGTAGTGCCAAGGAGTTTTTAACTAAAGCCATTAATGATTACAATTCAATGTTCAAAACCAGTTATGGAGTTGATAGTAATGAGTTTCAAAATTACTATCGTGACCTTGCAAAACGTGTAAAGAGCAAAGAGATTGACTTAGTAATTGTTGTCGGAATGTTCCTTACTGGTTTTGATGCTCCAACACTCAATACAATTTTTGTGGACAAGAATTTGCGTTATCACGGTTTAATACAAGCCTTCTCACGAACCAACCGTATTTATGATGCGACTAAGACTTTTGGCAATATTGTTACATTCAGAGATTTAGAAAAAGCAACAATTGACGCTATTACCCTTTTCGGTGATAGCAACACCAAAAATGTAGTTCTTGAAAAGAGCTACAAAGAATATTTAGAAGGCTTTACAGACATTGTTACTGGTGAAGCACGCAGAGGTTATGTTGAAGTTGTAAAAGAGTTAAATGAGAAATTCCCCAATCCTGACGAAATTGTAAAA
>JBBQSH010000186.1:0-6248 GCA_038214015.1 Ignavibacteriales bacterium
TTCAAAATCAACGTAACTTGACTACATCAACGAACATCAAAGACTATAATGAGCTTTGGGGCTTGATGAACAATGTTTGCCAAGATGCGCGTGCAATGTACAAGGGTGTGGATGAGGTGAAACTCAAAAAATACAGCGTGACTGCCTTGCTTAAACGGGTGAATGCTGGCGGAGCAAAAGCGAAGGCTGAGGTGAAGTGATAATTTATCTTTTAATCCTCGAAGGTTTTGGAAACCTTCGAGGATATGGAAATCGATGATGGGTGGTTTTTAATCCTTCAAGGTTTTTAAAACCTTGAAGGATTTGGAAGGAAAGACGAAATGAAATTTTAATGAGAAAAAATATGTACTACGTAGTTAAATATACTGGTCCATTTGGCTTTATAAAGCCATGGACAGCGGTTAGAGATAGTGAGACTTTTAGTCAACAATTTCTAACACCTTCAATTGTGGAGGGAATTGAGAAGAAATTGTTTCCAGAATTACTTGAACAAAAAGTGGTGATACAAAAAATTATACGCCATCGAATTAATTATTGTGCAATAGATGTACAACAGGAACGAACCTGGTCAAAAGGAGGTTTCCTAGCAAAAAAAGAAAAAGGATTATACAAGACAAACATGGGAATCATAAATAGAGGTGTGATGCTTGAACCAAACCTATATTTAGTTTTTCATAGTGAAGAAGATGCGCTGCAAGCATCACGTCAGACTGTCTGCCTTTGTAGGAACGAAGATTTATTATTTCCGGAGTGGATAAAAGAAATGGATATGTCTGAATTTGAAACGATAAATGGTTTTGAACTATTATTCACTTCAGGTGAAAATGGATTTAAGGTTGGCTATAATCGTTTTTCAAGTGCTAGTGAGATGTTTGGAGAACTTAACATAATTGGTAACCCAATAAGAATAGCCGATGCAATCAGTTGATACAATACTAGCTAAAAGTAAAAATTATGGAAATCTAAGTTTGCCTAATCATATAGAGCAAGTTAAAGATGCCGCTGATTGTTTTGCTCAAAATTTTGCTTTTCCGTTCAATGCTGAAATGGCTAAGAAAGGAGCAATTTTACATGATTTGGGAAAAGCTCACCCACATTTTCAACGACGAATGCACAATATCAATGCTGATTCATTGCAAGAAGAGCGTGAAAATAACTTTATTCATCGACACGAGCTTTCGTCTTTGGCATTTTTACCAGCATTCCCCCAAAATGAATGGAACACCTTAATTGATATGGTAGTTGCACATCATAAGTCTATAATTAATGATTCGAAAGGAAGAGGAATACTTGATTTAGCAGAAAGATATAGAGGGTGGATAGACAACCATTTAAAAGATTGGGAAAATTGGAGTGTGTTTGGCTTTGAAATATTGAACCGTTATGGAATTGAAACTGAGTTCACAAAAGTAGAGGCAAAAATGGCATTAGTGTATTCGGTAGATTATTGTGAAACAAAAGCATCAGGTTGGTCACCATGGAGAGGATTATTGATGTCTGCTGATCATTTTGCGTCAGCATTTATGTTTGATACTAAAAAGCAACTACGGAATTTATTCGAAATACCTGATTTGAAATATTATTTTGATTCATCCCGACAAAGTACAATTTATCCACTTTCGAAAGTAGATGTTTCAGATATACGACGCCACACTATGGTAGTAGCACCCACAGGAGCTGGAAAAACAGATTTTCTATTAAAAAGATGTAAAGGACGAATATTTTATACCCTTCCATTTCAAGCATCTATCAATGCTATGTGGGAAAGAATGAAAGAAACGATTCCCAATAAAGACATTCGACTACAACATGCCACATCGAGGATTGTAGTTGGAAATAAGCTAGAAGAAAAACTTTTGCAACCATTAGTAGGGTCCTCCGTAAAAGTTATGACACCTCATCAAATGGCAGCAATCATCTTCGGGACCCCCGGCTTTGAAAGCGTTATGCTCGATTTGGAAGGTTGTGATATTATTTTGGATGAGATTCACACCTATTCGGATGTGTCACAATCGATGGTACTGGAAATTGTAAAAATGCTATTAAATTTAAATTGTCGGATTCACATAGGAACGGCCACAATGCCAACTATTTTATATAATGAATTACTGCAAATACTTGGAGGAGAAGAAAAAGTATATCAAGTAAAACTACCAGATAACGTTCTAGATTCATTTAACCGCCACAAAATATATAAAATTGAAGATGACAATGATGTAATTAATATTCTTACCGCAGCATTCAGTAACAATGAAAAAGCTTTGGTTATTTACAATACTATTTCTAAAGCGCAAAAAGGATTTGAGATGTTTCAAGAGATTTTTCCTCAAATCCCGATGCTTCTAATTCATAGTCGATTTAAAAGAGGAGATCGGGTTAAGCTTGAAACCAGATTAAAAACAGAGTTTAATGGTGACAATAGTAAAGAATTCGGTGAAGGATTAAAACCTTGCTTGGTTGTATCAACACAAGTTGTAGAAGTGAGTTTGGATATTAGTTTTGATAGAATGATTACTCAGTGCGCACCACTAGATAGTTTGATACAACGGTTTGGGCGAGTGAATAGAAAACGTACTCCAGAAACCATTGGTAGATATAAATCAATACATTTATTAGCTCCAATTGGTAATGTATTACCCTACAAAATGGAAATTTTGAAACAGAGTTTTGAACAATTACCAGATTATGGCGAAGTTTTGGAAGAGAAAAGCTTACAATCTAAAATAGACAAAGTATATCATACTTTAAACAAGAAAGAAATAGATATACACTTGATATCTCAGGATGGTAGATTTAAGATAACAGAACTTAGCAATAAAAAAAATGCAGTATTAGTAGATGCACTCGAAATAGAAAGTGCATCGTGTATTCTGTCGGAAGATAGAGATAGTTATTTACTAGCAAATTGGGAGGTACGTATTCAAATGGAAATACCAATAAACTGGAAAACAATTTCTCGATATCGTAGAGAATACGAACAATTATCTGTTGGATCTAATCCTTTTGTTATTCCACAAAAAACAGATGATTACAATTTATATGGATTACAATTAGTCGAACATGATAAATTCTTATAACTATGTACACAAGCTATATCGGTAAAAAGTTTTTAAAACTTTACAATGAACGAGAAGGAACTAAGCTTTCGGCAAAAGAATTTTTTACAAAAATACAATTCCCTGTTTTTTTCGATTCTGATAAACACTTAATGCATGTCCACGGTTCTACATTTTTTCAAACAATTTCTAATGAGAAAATAAAAGAAAGCAAGACAGAGCCTTTAGCACGATTAAAAAGATTACAGGACGATATTTCAAATGGTAAAATTAGTGGCTCGACATATGTTGGATATGCCGCAGGGGAAATTACTGCTGTAACATCTGGACAAGTAACATCTATGGATTGTAAAATTTCTGAAGAAGAAATATATCTATCTTGGATAGGACAAGGATTGGCAATTGGTTTAAAGGGAGGTTTGTTATTTATTGATGAAGAAAAAATCTTTTGGCTATTATTTAAGGGTTGGGATTTATATCGAAAACATCATAATCAAACGCCTAATATAAAACCAAGACAAATCGAAACCTGGAATGGACAATGGCTATTATTTTGTGCTCAATTTAAATCTTATGATTTAATTGATGAATTCAGATTTCAGATTTCTATTGACTCTGAAGATAAAGAGGGAGGAGTAAAATCGTTAGCTACAATTCCTTGGGTGAAAATAGTTTTTGCTCTAAGCAAAATATTTGGCAATAGAACTATTACTACACAGGCATTTATATCATCAAAGACCAATTCAACTTATGGCTTTATAAATATCTACTTACCTGAAATAAGAAAAATGTATGAGCTACGGGATAGTTTGTTTTTTGATGGTGAATCCATTCTTAAAGAAGAAGAAATTGAGACTATAGCAACATTTTACAATTTCAGAGAAGCTTGTAAACTAGGAACAATTGGATTAAAAGCTTTAGAACCAGCTAAACTAAGAGAATTTATGCCTAAAGGATCATTTTTATATGCTCAGGGCAAAGATTATAAATTTACTAATGAAGAATCATTTTTGAATTATCAACTATTTAAAATATGGATTATTGCTATGCTAAACAAAACAGAATTTTTAAAAATGGCTTCGGATGTAGCCAGCGCCTTGTTAGATTTAGAAACAAATGATGACAGAGGTAAGAAGATTTTTTCAACATTATCTCAAGAAGTGAGAGAAGCAAAAAACATTAAAGCTTTTATCGACAAACTTACTGAAGTTCTAACAAATCAACATGCTAATGCAGATGTATTTAAAACAACCGTTGAAGAGGTTTTAAAAATGCCTTCGGATAGCTTCCCCTTGTTTGCTACACTTATCAGATTTGAATATGCTTATAAAAAAACAAAAAACAACTAATAATTAAAAAGTTATGAAAAACTCATCATTTATCTATTTGCGTGGATTACGCCATGCTGAACATACTGTTTTTGCTGTCAATGATGGACAAAAATTTTACTATGATCCTCAATTCGGGAAAAGAATGGCTTACTCAAGTGGACAACAAGTGAAACGATCAGTAATAGAAGCATTAGATATGCCTTTTGCTGCAATTACCTTTAACTGGGAAATTGACAAAAAAGAAAATAAAGCTAGTCAAAAAGAGCCACATTCTCCTTGTGACCCTTCTTTTTCGGACCAATTGATTGGTGGCTATATGAAAGCAGAAAGTGGTAGTATGACAGTAAAAAGAAGAAGCCCATTATCAATTTCAGCTATGCGTCCATTACATCCACTACTTGGTGGTATTGAAAATCCAACTGAAAACTTAACTTTCGACAGAACATCACATCCTGATCATCACACTGTAAAAGTGTTTTGGCTCGACAACAAAAAACGTGGTGATGAACTCACGAAAGAAGAATTGAATGAATGGCTAACAACTAACAACAGAAGTCTTCCAAACCGAGCATTTATTCAAGATCAAACTCGTGCATCTGGTTTATTTGTTTACGACGTTGCTATTGATTTAAGAACATTGTTTTGTATTTCAACCAATAAATTAGAACCTGAGCTTTTTCCAGAAATAGAAGTAAAACTACGAACAGCTGGTTGGATAGATGGAAAAAATATTTTTGGCAATTGTCTTATTTGTCCAAAAGAAAAAAGAGAAGAAATAATACCGGCATTAGCAAATGCCCTTGTCAACTGGCGCATTACGAGCAATCAAGCACGTACATTTAGTTTAATGGAAACAGTAGCTTTGGCCATTAGTGATAATGCGAATCAAATAGCCTATGCTATCAGAGGTGATTTAAGAGAAGATACCGAAAGGCTTCAAGCCGTGCCAAGGATTGACGAAACAGTAAAAGCAGATTTATTTATAACTCCTGTGGCATCAAGTTATGTTATTGGTTCAGTTGGTAGTGCTGATGCGTTGGATAAAGCAGAGCAAAAGCTTATCGAATTAATGGAAGCATTCGATTACGAAAATCAATTGTAATTGGTTACTAATCCTACTAATCCACTAATCCTTGAAGGTTTTTAAAACCTTCAAGGATTGAATAAAAACACATCTCATTATGACGGAACAAAAAACGGTTTTAACTCCAGGAAAGTATTATCATATTTATAATCGTGGAATTAATAGTTGCGATATTTTTCATGACAATGAGAATTACGAGTATTTTTTGGGTTTGTACCATAAACATGTTTCGCCTGTGGCTAATACATTGGCGTGGGTGTTAATGAAGAATCATTTTCATTTTTTGGTTCAAATACTGCCGGAGGAATGTTGGGGGGTACTTCCTAATCCTTTAAACCCCGAAGGTTTTAAAAACCTTCAGGGTGTAGGAGGAGAAAACCTTCATGGTGTAGAAGTCGATAAACGAATAAATCAACAGTTCTCGAATCTTTTTAATGCTTACACCAAGGCTTTCAACAAACGTTACCATCGTACTGGTAGTTTGTTCGAACATACATTTAGGCGTAAGGAAATTGACAACTTAAATTATTTGAAAAATGTTATCATTTATATACATCAAAATCCTGTAAAGCATGGTTTCTGTGAGCATCCATCGGATTACCCTTGGAGTTCGTATTTGAGTTGTGTAACGCTTAAACCTACCAAACTTCAAAGAGAAACGGTTATAGGTTGGTTTGGGAATACGAATGAATTTAAACGTTTACATGAAGGTAAATTAATGATTGAGGACATTGAAAGATATTTGGAACTTTAATCCTACTAATCCTTGAAGGTTTT
>JBBQSH010000187.1:0-6232 GCA_038214015.1 Ignavibacteriales bacterium
GTGAATTCTTTTTCTTTTCCTTCTTTATAAAAACTAACGATTGCTTGTGCAAATTTTTCAGGATTTTCTTTTTCAACTACAAATCCTGTTTTTCCGTCTTCTATTACTTCCCCAATTCCACCGACATTAGTTGCAATAACAGGCATACAAAAGTTTACAGCAACCTGCACTATCCCACTTTGTGTTGCTGATTTATAAGGGAGCACAACTGCATCCGATGCAGAAAAATAGTATTTAACTTCTGATGTTGGAATAAAATCTTTTTTTAATATTATAGATTCCTCAAGTTGATGTTGTTTTATGAGTTTTAAATATTTTTCTTCAGGCTCGTAAAACTCTCCTGCAACAATAAGCTTAACATCCAATTCTTTTCGCACGAGCGAAAATGCTTCAATTAAGACATCAAGTCCTTTATAATCTCTTATAAATCCGAAGAAAAGTAAAACTTTTTCGTCTGTTAATTTAAGATTTTTCTTTGCTTCATCTTTATCAACCCTTTCTCCAAATAAGGAAAAAACGGGCAAAGGCAGAAGTTTATATGTTGGGTTTTTAATAAACAAAAACAAATCCTTCTTGACCTGATCAGATAGCGGAATAAAATAATCCATTTTGTTCAAAAAATATTTAGAAAGAACTTTGTCACCGGGTCTTCTTTCGTGCGGAATAATGTTATGGCAGACAGCCATCAGTTTAGCATTAGAATTCTTTTTAATTTTTTTTGCCATCCACCCGTAACAAGGAGCAAAAAATGGTAACCAGTGTTTAAAGATTACTAAATCAGGTTTAAAGTTTATAATTCTTTTTGAAGTGTTATTCCAGTTAAATGGATTTATTGAATCCAGAATAACTTCTGAGAGTATTTTATCAATCGTTTCACCGGATTCAGTTTGTGATTTGCCAGGAAATAAAAAATTAGGATATTGTCTTTTGAATGTAATTAGAATAACCTCGTGGTTTTTAGCAAGCTCCTTAAAGAGTAATCCAGCTGAATGTGCTATTCCTCCTCGTAAGGGATAAGCGGGCGAAACAATAACTATTTTCATATTGTTATTATTGAGGACTGAGAGATAAGAAATGAAATATCAATTTCTATCTTTAATAACATATTCTCTTTCACTCTGGTTTTGATGAACCAGCATTTCACCAAGTAAACCAACTGAGAAAAACTGCACACCAACGATTATCAACAACATACCTAAAAACAGCATTGGTCTGTTGCTTAGTGCTTTACCGCTAATCCATTCCACTGTCAGATAACCATTAACGATAAGACCTACAAGAAAAGACATAGCTCCAAAAAATCCAAAAAAGTGCATCGGTCTTTTTACATATCGCGCAACAAAGGTAACAGTGATTAAATCAATAAATCCTTTGAAGAATCTTGAAATGCCATATTTTGTTTTGCCGTATCTGCGCTTGTGATGTTTAACAGGAATTTCTGTGACCGTAAATCCCTGCCACTTTGCTAAGACTGGGACGTAGCGATGAAGCTCACCGTAAACATTTAAGTTTTGAACAACTTCTCTTCTATAGGCTTTTAATCCGCAGTTAAAATCGTGGATCTTAATTCCGCTTATTATTCTCGTTACAAAATTGAAAAATCGTGAAGAATATTTTTTAATGAAAGGATCAAATCTTTCTTTCTTCCAACCTGAACAAAGATCAAATCCTTCATCAAGTTTTTTTAAGAGATTTGGAATTTCGTGCGGATCATCCTGCAAATCGGCATCCATTGTAATGATAGCATCACCGGTTGCGGCTTTAAAGCCAACTTGCAATGCTGCGGACTTACCGTAATTTTTTCTAAAACTTATAAACTTTAATCGGTTATCTGTTTTTGCCGCATCTTTGATGATCTTTAAAGAGCCATCAGAACTTCCATCATCAATAAAAATAACTTCATAAGGTTTGTTAAGTGGTTTAATAGCTTTTCTAATTTCATTGATTAATGGAAGAATTGATTCCTCTTCATTTAAAAGTGGAATTACTAAAGAAATTTTTTGAAAACTAACTTTGGTTGGTTGAACTTGTTGTTCACCTGGAGCTCCTTGTGGTTTGTAATATCGCTTTTTCGGATAATATCGTCTTCCGCCTTTACGATAATTATTTTGCGATTGCCCTGTAACGCTCTTTTCAGTTTGATTAGGTTGATTTGTTTTATTTTGATCTGTATCTGCCACAAGTACCTTTGTTAATTTCACCTCAAAATTAACCGAATAATGGCTTAAAAACAATTAAGGGGTTAGGTTTGGCTAAAATCTATTATCTTTTGTACACTATATGATTAAATTTTATAATGTATTCTAAAAGTAAATTGATAAAATTCGATTATTCAAGATAGAATAATATTAGATTTGAATCTTCGATCTTAGAAATGTATTTTAGCACTACAAATCCTGTCAAAATATTTTCAGGATATTATTATTAGGAGTTAAGTTTGACTAATCATATTCAAAAGTTAAAAGATACGATAAAACTTCAGCTTGATGTATTAATCATTAAAGAAGAAGATTATATTGTTGCTTATTGCCCAGCATTAGAACTTTCGAGTTATGGTAAAAATAAATCAGAAGCTAAAGCAGCATTTGCTACCGAAATTAAAATTTTTATTGCTGAAACATCAAAAAGTGGTAATCTTGAAAAGTACTTATTGAAACATGGCTGGACATTACAACAAACTCCTGAACTGGCATATCAACCTCCCCGTTTTCCCTTATCTATTACAAACAAAGCTCAATCTGTAATTTCCCATAGTATTGCTTTTCCAATTAGCTAATTTTTCTTTTTTGATTTGGCAGTTTTCTTAGATTGCAATAATCTAATTTCCTCATCAAACTGCTTTTGAGAAATCCCAAGATTTAAAAGACTTGTATGAATGTGTAATTTTGGAACCATTTCATGCTTCGGAACAACAGTGCAAGGTCTTAACAAAGGGTTATTTGGATTATTCCATACTTCGTGACTCGCTTCTGTACGAATATGTTTTAATCCTTTACTTTTTAGGAAATCTTTCCAAAGTTTTACAGAAATTGATTTCATGAAGCTTAAGCCAGAAAAATGTATTTTATTTAATTTCTATTATAAAAATATCAAGAAATAATATTTTGTCAAGATTTTTATTATACGACTTTCTCTTGACAAAATAATAATTTTAGCCTCTTTAGAAAATCTAACTTAAAAATTCTTTGATGTATCAAAATTTTGCACTTTGATAAAGAATCCCAATCTACTTTGAATCCAATCCATAATCTCAATCACACTCTCGAGATTTTAATCTTGACTTTTTTGTATAGATTGAATAAGTTTACACCGAAACAAATAAATGTTTTGCCAATGGAGGATAAATGAGTACGACAGAAACACAGAAAATTGAAGAATTAGCAAATAAAGAGTATAAATTTGGATTTGTAACCAACATTGAATCGGATACTTTTCCAATAGGATTGAATGAAGCTGTAATCCGCCAGCTTTCTGAAAAGAAGCAAGAACCCGAATGGATGACTGAATGGAGACTGAAAGCTTATCGCCATTGGCTTACAATGGAAGAACCGAAATGGCCAAATGTAAAATATCCGCCCGTGGATTACCAGGAGATTTCTTACTACTCTGCACCAAAATCAACTCCAAAATATAAAAGTTTGGATGAAGTTGATCCCGAACTTCTTGATACTTACAAGAAACTTGGAATTTCTTTAGATGAACAAATGCTTCTTGCCGGTGTTGCTGTTGATGCTGTGTTTGATTCGGTTTCGGTTGCAACAACCTTTAAAGGTAAGTTAAATGAAATGGGAATTATTTTCTGTTCATTCTCAGAAGCAGTTCGCGAGCATCCGGATCTTGTAAAAAAATATTTAGGAAGCGTAGTTCCTTACACAGATAATTATTACGCAACATTAAACTCCGCTGTTTTCAGCGATGGCTCATTCGTTTACATTCCAAAAGGTGTTCGCTGCCCTATGGAACTTTCAACCTATTTTAGAATTAATGCTGCAAATACAGGACAGTTTGAAAGAACTCTTATTATAGCAGATGATGATGCTTATGTAAGTTATCTTGAAGGTTGTACCGCACCGATGAGAGATGAAAATCAATTGCACGCAGCAGTTGTTGAGTTAGTTGCTCTTGAAAATTCTCAAATTAAATATTCCACAGTTCAGAATTGGTATCCCGGCGATAAAAATGGCAAAGGTGGAATTTATAACTTTGTTACAAAGCGTGGTGCTTGCAGAGGAAAAAATTCTAAGATAAGCTGGACACAAGTTGAAACCGGCTCAGCGATAACCTGGAAATACCCAAGCTGTATTCTTCAGGGTGATAATTCTATTGGAGAATTTTATTCTGTTGCTGTAACTAACAACATGCAGCAGGCAGATACCGGAACAAAAATGATTCACTTAGGAAAGAACACAAGAAGTACAATTATATCTAAAGGAATTTCAGCCGGAAGAAGTAATAATAGTTACCGCGGATTAGTTAAGATTGGAAAGAAAGCTGAAGGTGCGCGTAACTTCTCTCAATGCGATTCTCTTTTACTTGGTGATAAATGCGGCGCACATACTTTTCCGTATTTGGAAATTAATAATCCAACTGCACAAGTTGAACATGAGGCAACAACATCTAAGATTGGTGAGGATCAGATTTTCTATCTTAACCAAAGAGGTATCTCAACTGAAGATGCTGTCAGTTTAATCGTAAACGGCTATTGTAAAGAAGTATTTAAAGAACTTCCTATGGAGTTTGCTGTTGAAGCGCAAAAATTATTAAGTATTAGTTTAGAAGGCAGTGTAGGATAGAAGCCTCACCCAACCCTCTCCAAAGGAGAGGGCTTTTTGAAATGCGAGTGTCATTCCCGCGAAGGCGGGAATCCAAAGGTTTAATGAAATAGATTCCCACCTTCGTGGGAATGACAAGACAAGAAATTGAAAAATATTAAGGAAATAAAATGTTATTAGAAATAAAAAATCTTCACGCAAATGTTGAAGGAACTGAAATCTTAAAGGGTATCAATTTAAAAGTTAATGCCGGTGAGGTTCACGCTATTATGGGTCCGAATGGATCCGGTAAATCTACTCTAGCATCTGTGCTTGCAGGAAAAGAAGAATATGAAGTTACAGAAGGCGAAGTATTGTATAACGGAAAAAATTTGCTTGAGCTTTCTACAGAAGATCGTGCACGTGAAGGAGTTTTTCTTGCGTTTCAATATCCGGTTGAAATTCCGGGTGTGAGTAATACAAATCTTTTAAAAACTGCTGTAAATGAAATAAGAAAATATCACGGCGAAGAAGAATTAGATTCAATGGATTTTTTAACATTGTTAAAAGAAAAAAGCAAACTGGTTGAACTTGATCAGAAATTTTTAAGCAGAAGTGTTAACGAAGGATTTTCGGGTGGAGAAAAAAAGCGTAATGAAATTTTTCAAATGGCAGTATTAAACCCAACCCTTGCCATACTTGATGAAACTGATTCAGGATTAGATATTGATGCTTTGCGAATTGTTGCAAACGGTGTTAACAAATTAAAGACGAAAGAAAATGCTACCATTGTAGTTACTCACTATCAGAGATTATTGGATTACATTATTCCGGATTTTGTCCACGTACTTTACAAAGGCAAAATTGTAAAATCCGGTGGAAAAGAATTAGCATTGGAGCTTGAAGAAAAAGGTTACGATTGGGTTAAAAGTGATATTGCTGAGACTGTAGTGTAATAAGGATTGTCATTCCCGCATAAGCGGGAATCCAAAACATTCAAACAAAAATAGATTCCCACTTTCGTGGGAATGACAAATTGAAAATAAAATAAATGGAAAATAAAACAGACATAAAACAATATTTCGTAAATCAATTTGATGAATTTGAAAAATCATTGAACGGAGAGAAATCTTCTGATTTTCACAAAGTTAGAAAAGATGCAATCAGCAAATTTGCAGAGCTTACTTTCCCAACTCAAAAAGATGAAGAGTGGAAATACACAAATATTTCTCCATTATTAAAACATAACTTCTCCCCTGTTTCTGTTAAAGAAAATGTTTCATCAGAAATCATAAGCAAGTTTTTATTTGATAAGATGGAGCACAGTCTTTTAGTTTTTATAAATGGGATTTTTTCTTCTGAATTATCTAAACTGATTGATATTCCTAAAGGTGTTGAAATTGGAAGTCTTGCGGAGGAATTGAAGAATAATAATCCAATTGTAAAAAAACACCTTGGCAAGTATGCTGAAGATGAAAAAT
>JBBQSH010000188.1:0-6222 GCA_038214015.1 Ignavibacteriales bacterium
TTTGATTATTTCTCGCTTAATAAAAAAATTATG
Source organism: Ignavibacteriales bacterium (assembly GCA_038214015.1). Taxonomy (GTDB): domain Bacteria; phylum Bacteroidota; class Ignavibacteria; order Ignavibacteriales; family Ignavibacteriaceae; genus IGN3. The sequence continues at coordinate 34 of JBBQSH010000188.1, forward strand.
ATCTGCACAGATTCAGATTGCATTGTTGAGCCATATTATCTTACTAAAATTTCACAAGAATTTAACAGAAATAATTTTGAAGCTGCTGTTGTAAACTTTGCTCATGATATATCCGGTGAGGATGAAGAAACGAAAGCAATAATCTGTTATGAAATATTTTTACGCTACTATGTTTTAGGGTTAAGCTTTGCAAAATCGGATTATGCTTTTCATACCATCGGTTCGACTATGATTTGCACTCCTGAAGCTTATGTAAAAGTAGAAGGAATGAATAAACGCAAAGCAGCAGAAGATTTTTACTTTCTGGAAAAGCTCGCAAAGATTTATCCAATCGGAGAACTCAAAACAACTTTTGTTTACCCTTCTAAACGCAGTTCATGGCGAGTTCCATTTGGAACCGGCAGAAGCGTTGATAGGTTTTTGGGAAATGAACGTGATGAATATTTACTTTATGATCCTAGAAGTTTTGTAATTCTAAAAACGTGGTTAGAAGTTTTTTATGATAAGTCCGTAAGTCAACTTGAACTCGTTTCGGGTACTTTTTTCGCTAAAGTTGATGATCAAAAGAATGCTGAACTTTATGAATCTCTTATAAAGATTTCAAAAAATATTCACACAGCTTTATCAGAATTTCTTACTCAACAGGATTTCGGAAATTTTATAAATAAAGTTTTGTTAAAGAATAACAATACCGTTGAGATTGAAAAGCAAAAACATTACTGGTTTGATGCGTTCAGAACATTAAAGCTAATTCATTATCTTCGTGATGCAACTTATCCGAATATAAATATGTTTAGTGCTATTGATGAGCTATTAAGAATAATGAACATTGAAAACAAAATTAAAAGAAGTGTGGTTATACCAGATTTAGAAACTCAAAAAGAATATTTAAAACTGCTGAGAAAGATTCAAAGTTAAATGATAATTAAAACTAATCCTGATGAATTTGAAAACTTTGTAATAGATGCTTCCAACTTTAAGGGAAATTGTGAAGCAGTTTATTTTCCAGAATCTGTACAAGATATTGTTTTAATTCTTAAAGCAGTTAATGAAAACAAAACTAAAGTTACGATTGCAGGCAACGGAACTGGATTAACAGGTGCTCGAGTTCCTCAAAACGGAATTGTGATTGCTACAGATAAACTCAACAAGATTCTTGAGATAAATAGTAAAGAATTTTTTGCAATTGTTGAGCCTGCGGTTTTACTTTCAGATTTCCAAAAAGAATTGAAGCAGCAAAATCTTTTCTATCCTCCTGATCCAACAGAAACCAATTGTTACATTGGCGGAACAGTTGCCACTAATGCTTCTGGTGCAAAAACTTTTAAGTATGGACCAACTCGTGATTATGTTGTTGGTTTACAGGTTGTTCTTCCTGATGGTGAAGTGATTGATCTTGAACGTGGCAAACAAAAAGCAAATGGATATGATTTAACATTAACAACTCAATCCGATAAAAATATTTCATTGCAAATTCCTGATTACACTTTTCCTGCAGTTAAAAATGCATCCGGTTATTATGTAAAAAAAGATATGGATGCAATTGATTTGTTTATCGGTTCTGAAGGTACGCTGGGAATCATTACAAAGATTAAACTTAGACTTCTCCCCCAACCCGAAGATACAATTTCCTGTGTTCTATTTTTTGATGATGAAACAACAGCATTAAATTTTCTTGAAGAAGCAAGAGCAGCTTCTTATCAAAACAAAAAGAATAATATTAACAGTAACATTAACGCTCTTGCGCTTGAGTTTTTTGATGAACGTGCTTTAAAGTTTTTAGCAAAGGATTTTTCTGCAATTCCTGAAAATGCAATGGCAGCAATTTGGTTTGAACAGGAATGTACCGCTGATTCTTTCGATTCTATTCTGGAAGTGTGGAATAGCTTAATGCAAAAACACAATGTTAACGAAGAAACTGCGTGGTTTGCTTTTAGCGATGCTGATAAAGAAAAGATAAAGGATTTCCGTCACGCAATTTCGTGGAAAGTTAATGAGTATGTTGCCAGAAATAATTTTAGAAAACTCGGTACCGATGTTGCAGTTCCTGATAATGAGTTTCGTAAGTTTTATTTTACTTTGCAGGATTGGGCAAAGAAAAGTAAAATTGATTATGTAGCTTACGGTCATTTCGGTAATTCACACATTCACTTAAATTTTTTACCAAAGAATGATGTAGAGTTAAACGAAGGCAGAAAACTTTACAAACAAATTTGTGAAGAAGCAGTTAGACTTGGAGGAACAATCTCCGCAGAACACGGAATCGGTAAAGCTAAACGTGATTATCTTTTAATGATGTACGGTGAAGCTAACATCCGTAAAATGGCAGCACTTAAAAAAACATTAGACCCAAATCTTATTCTTGGCATTGGAAATATTTTTGAAGAGAAGTTTTTGGAATAACATTTATTAAATCATTTGTAACACTGAACCTGTCGAAGTGTAACTTTGAAAATTTAAGCTATTTTAAGTCATATCTTGCGACATATCTATCGCATAAAATTTTACAGTAAGTAAACTTTGTTTCTTTATTAATTTCTTTTTTACCTCCTTGAAATTAAAACTGTTAAAAAATGAACCTTAGATGAGGGAATAATTTTTGCTGCTTGATAATAGTAACGATCTGTTTCAAAAATATTATCAGGGTAACTTTTTGGAATCTTTGATTAAAATATTGGCACGATCTTTATCTATCTATCTATCTATCTGCAAATTCTCGTTTGGGTAGAGAGATGCTGGTAGTTTATGTTACTACATTTCATTTTCTCCATAATGAAATCTTTCCGATTTTAAACTTATCGCATTATTCAACACGCTCATTTAATAACTTGCCCGCCCAAGGCGTGGTTGAGCATCTACAAATAAACCTTTACATTTACCCAACTGGTTTTACATAATTAATTGCAATGAATATAATCTAACTAAATAATTTAGGAAAATCTTATGAGAAATTATTTTATCTATATTTTTGTTTTTTTTATTAGCCAAAATTTTTATGCACAACAGGAAAATTTTTTTCCACTTGCTATTGGAAATCAATACCAGGATTATAATGGATTTACTTATTTTTATGGCGAGATAGAAAGGGATACAACATATTCAAGCGGTAAAACTTATTTTTCGTTACCATACGGCGTATTTGAATTTGGAGATACACGGATTGATTCCATTGGAAACATTTATACTGCAATAGTACCTTTTACAGGCGCTGTTAGTGAAAACGGAGAATCTTTAATTTTTAAAGAAAGCGCAGTTGTTGGTGAGATATGGCCAGTGGCTTGGAATTTTGGAAGTCCGATAATAGATACACTGTATGCTGAATTACTTTTTTCGGAAACTATGCCTGTTTTCGGTACTCTGAGAGAAGTTCGGTCAATTTTATTGTATGTAAATGAAGGACCTCCATATATATTTTGGTTGGCCCAAGGTATAGGCAAAATAAGAGACATCTTTGATGATGGTACTATTGCTGATTTAAATTACGCAAAAATTGGTAATAAAATTTATGGAACAATAGTATCTGTCAAAAATGAACAAGTTTTAACTCCTGATAATTTTCAAGTTTCTCAAAATTATCCTAATCCTTTTAATGGTAATACAAAAATTGATATAACACCTAGCAAGAGCGATTTCTACATAAAACTACTTATCTATAATATCCTAGGTTCAGAAATATATTCTGAAGAAATTTATATAAATGGACCAACCACATTAACGATTGATACAGAGAATTTAAAACTATCAAGTGGGTCCTATTACTATTCAATAGTTAGTGATAATTCTATAATCACTAAGAAATTTTTATTACTTAAGTAAAGGAATTCAAATGAAAAAGATAATTGTGCTCATTTTTTTAATTTTACCTTACTTCATTCAAGCCCAATATGATTATGTATGTGGGGTCGATCCGAATGTTACCGAAGTTTTGCCCTCTGGGTATAATTTAAATCCGCCTCAAATAGGGGGTTTTCAAGCTCCAGCTAAAACACTCAATGGCGCATATGTACGTATTTTATGTGTCTTTGCACAATTTGCAGGCGACACCAAAGATACTAATGATATAAACTGGCATGTCAATCAAATGCCAACTTGGGCTAATAGTTTTATTGGTACGAATGTGAATCAAGCTCCATTCCCAGTTAATACTATCAGTAACTATTTCTATGAAATGTCAAACGGTACTAACATTATAATTGGTGAAGTTCATCCACAATTAGTAATAATTCCAGGTAATATTGCTTCTGATTGGGGAAATAAAAATAAACTCGTCCTGGAACAAATAGATCCAGATGTCAACTTTAATATTCACGATAAATGGAATATGATGTCCAGTTATCAACAAATTTACAATCAAACAGATAACTACGTTGATGCAATCTATATAATCTGGAGAAATTTGGACGTAAAATGGGGTGGGTATGGTAGATTGGGAACAACATATACAACGCAGGAGGGCAAAATTTGCGGATATGGATCTCCCACAATTGGCATGACGTTAAATATAGGGGGTAAAAGTGATTATACTTTTGAGAATAAAATTGGTTTGTTAGCACATGAATATGGCCATTATTTATATGGTGGCAATCATAATTTTGAAAATTTTTATTACTCTAATGGCGATGCTGGAAATGTTCAACGTGGCTTAGCATTAATGAATGCTGGTGGGGGTGGTGGATTAACTATGAATCCGCAAGAAAAATATTTGCTCGGATATACAACGTATTCAGATATATTTTCAGATCAGGCGGGTACGTTGCCTGATTATAATTCCACTGATACTGTTTATCGAATTCCTATCCCTTTATATGTAAATGGCAGCCCCAATCTAGATCCAACAGAATTTTTCGCAATAGCAAATCATCAAAAAATTTCACCATACGAGCTTGGGCAAAACAAAGGTATCTGGGTTTATCATATAAAAAGTATAAATTATGGTAAGAATCATATGGATATGTTAGTTGCTAACGGCAACTGGGATTGGCAAATAGCAAATTGGGTTACAAGACCAAGCGGATACGGCAGCCCTCCTCATTGGTATTGGGTACACGGCAATAATCCACCAGCATTATTTCCTGCCATAGACAGATTAGCCACAGATAGAATTAACGGTAGAGATGAGCTACAAGAAGTTATTTATGCACAATATCCAAATGAAAATTATTATTGGTGGGATAGATGGTTAGATGAAAATGGAACCCCTTACAGTGGTGTAATGCCTGAAGGCTCAAAATCATGGTCAATGGGGTACAATCAAGTTTTTTCTCCCTGGAGTAATCCAGCTTCTTATGATAAAAACAGACAACCAACTAATACAGGGTTTGAGATTGTGAGTGTAAATAATGGTGTCTACAGTTTACAATTTTATACCACCGCAAGCTCAAATCTTACTGGTCCACCCTCGAAACCACCGCTTGGTGCTTTTCATGCTGGAGATGGTCCAATTCAATATGGCTGGGCTTACTTAGCCTGGGGTGCTGATTATTGGGATGAGCAGCCAATCGAATCCGATATAAATTGGTCGGAACTTCAAAGAAAGATAAATACAAATGGTGCTTGGCAAACTGTTTATTCTGGTATAAATAGACATTGGTCCGATAACAGTATAATCTACGATCCAGAGAATGGAAATATTCCAGTATTTTTCAGAGTGAGAGTTCGCGACAATCAGAATATATGGTCAGTGTGGTCTGACGAATTTGATACCCGAGCTTTCTTTAAAGAAAGTAATCAGAGTGCAGAGAAAAAACGCTTCAATCAAAATTTGGTACCAACATTTAATGAACTTTCATCAAACTATCCGAATCCATTTAATCCAACCACACAAATTAGTTACTCAATTAAAGAAAATGGTTTCCTACGATTGAAGGTTTATGATCTCTTAGGTGCTGAAGTTGCAACACTTGTAAATGAAACAAAAGAATCTGGTTATTATTCAGTAGAATTTAATGCAAGCGAATTACCGAGTGGAGTTTACATTTACACAATGCAAGTAAACGGTTTTACATCATCTAAAAAAATGTTGTTAATGAAGTAACCTTCACTAAAGCCAAACCTTGTATGTTTAAAGTATAAAAAAAGTCAGAATGTTCTTTGACATAATGAAAAAAAGTGTTTCCTTACGGAAGTAGAAGGAATAAACCTTGGGTCATTAGAACCCGTCTCGAAGTGTCTTCCTTCCGTCAGGTAAAA